>NZ_JBGIWG010000014.1:0-117314 GCF_041320715.1 Enterobacter sp. KB-221C9 | reverse complement strand
TTACGTATGTTCACTCAGAGACTTGGTATTCATTTATTGTCCGAAGACATTAAGAATCCATGTCACTTTGAGTGCCCACACAGATTGTCTGATAAATTGTTAAAGAGCAGTTGCAACGCGGCGTTAAGCTCACCGTTGCGAGGTCCCGTATATTACGTTTTCCTCATTCAGAGTCAAGTGATTATTTTCGCTTTTCTCTGCTGGCGTTCATCTCTGAACCCCGCTAACCCGGCGGCCTGTAAGCCGTTGTTCCGTGTCAGTGGAGGCGCATTATAGGGAGTTCTCAGACGTTGACAACCCCTCTTTTAAAAAAAACTTTCAACCGTCTCTTTTTTGCTCAAAACCGTGCTACAGCGCCAGTTTTTCGAGCGTTTCAAAGCCATAACGGCGTAAAACGGGTAAAAGTTGCTCAGTCTCTTTCGTGATGGCCATACAAAACGCGATATTCGCATCGGTAGATTTCGCATCCGGCGCTTCATGCTCCAGCAGCCAGGCCGTACGACGGGCGATAGCCGCACCGGAATCCACCAGGCGCGTCCCCTCCGGCAGCACCTCTAATAGCTCTTCCTGTAATAGAGGGAAGTGAGTGCAGCCCAGCACAACGGTATCCGGGGGTTCGGGCATCCGCAGCCACGGACGAAGAATACGACGTAGCTCGTCGAGTGATACCGCCTTTCCATGCAGCTTCGCTTCAGCCATCTCCACCAGCTCAGCCGAACCCAGCATCGCAATCTGGCATTCGTTGGCAAAACGGTCGATCAGCTCGCGGGTATAAGGACGTTTTACCGTACCTCGCGTTGCCAGCAAACCCACAATGCCGTTCGCCGTCAGACGCGCGGCAGGCTTTATTGCAGGAACGACGCCCACAACCGGGAACGGGAATTTTTCACGCAGGGCGGGAAGAGAAACGGTGCTCGCCGTATTACAGGCGATGACGGCCAGCGCAAGGGGGTAGCGCTGTTGTACCGCGGTGACGATTTCAACCACACGCTCAACAATAAAATCTTCGCTCTTTTCCCCATACGGGAAAGCGACGTTATCGAAAGCGTAGATGTAATGGAGATCCGGCAGAAGATGCCGAATCTCATCATAGACCGAAAGCCCACCGACGCCGGAATCAAACACCAGCACGGTGGGACGCGGATTAGAAGGTGTAGCTGCCAGACAAGGTGTATTCCCGTCCTGCAGTTTGGTAGCCATAAACTGTCTCGTAATCTTTATCGAACAGGTTGGCTATTTTACCACGAACTGTGAGATGTGAGGTGACAGGATACGAAACTGCGACATCCCAAAGACTGACACCGCCCATTTTCACTTCACGAGATGGATAACCGCTGAAGTCATCATCGTAGCGCGTTCCGAGATAGCGGTACGCGAGATTCCAGTCAACGTCCCACGTCTGCCAGTCAAGCTGATACTTCACCTGCTGCTTTGAACGACGCTTCAGAACTTCGTTGGTTTTCGCATTACGCGGGTCGACATAGTCATAAGAAACCTGATGCCCCACAGGGCCGGTCTCAAACTGAGCCGTCGCTTCAATTCCTTCAATGCGCGCTTTGTCAACGTTATAAGGACGGTTCATCTGATCGTAACCAATCAGATTATCGATATCATTACGATAAGCACTGACGCGCCAGTTTACTGGGCCCGTCAGACCTTCAAAGCCACCTTCCCACTGTTTGCTCTCTTCAGGCTTAAGATTCGGGTTACCGTATTTCTCGCTGTGGATTTGACTCATCGTTGGCGCTTTATACGCCGTACCGTAAGAGGCAATGATGCGATACCCTTCTACAAATTCCCACGCAGCGCTGGTTTGCCAGGTGCTGTGGTTTCCGAAGTTAGAGTTATCGTCATTACGGGCTGCGGCTTCCAGCGTCACGCTATTAAACTGCTGCATACCGGAGAGGAAGACGCCCGTATTGTGCTGCTCATAGCCCTGGTTAAGAAGACCGGTACCCGCCTGCGTTTTTTGCTTTTGCCAGTCCAGACCTGCACCGATGTTACCGTGACCGACTGTCACGTTATTCATCCACTGAGCGGTATATTGCTTCACATCATCCATAGTGGAGGATGCCGCATAGCGCCCTTTGCTCGGATCATAGTTCAGGTCTTTGCTACGGCCATAACCCGCCACCAGCTGAGACTGGTAAATTCCCTGACTATAGCGCAGCCCCGTATCCCAGTTTTGGCTATAAAGCTGACGCGTATCCGGCGTGCCCGTTTTATTAAAGTTATCGTCGTAACTGTCATAGCCATCATAACCGTTACGGTTGTCGTAACCAAATCCACGGAAGAACCCGCTCACGCTGTCGGTAATCTGCTGTTCCACGGAGCCGTACAGCGATTTACTCATAAAGCCATCGCGGTCAGGCTGGCGCGGCGCATCTTTTGCGGCGATGTCAAAACCACGGGTATAGGTGTAGTTGCCCGCCATGGTGATTTTGGTTTTATCCAGCACCTGCTGGAAAGCGCCATCATAGGTCTGATAACCCTTAGAGCCAACGCCCGCTGAGATTTCTGCACCCGGCTTATCACGTCCGGTGATGATGTTAATCACGCCACCAATCGCGTCGGAACCATACAGGGCCGAACGCGGACCACGGATGTACTCAATACGCTGAATCAGCGAGGTCGGGATTTGGCTCAGATCGGGAACGTTGCTGATCCCGGCGTTATTCAAAGGAATACCGTCAATCAGCACCAGCACATGGCGAGATTCCGTTCCGCGAATAAAAGTCGAAGAGGTCGAGCCCAGTCCACCGCTTTGCGCGATATCCACGCCAGGCAGACGTGACATGATTTCCACCACGCTCTTTGCCTGCCAGCGATTAATATCTTCACGCGTTACGACGGACGTCGGCGCCAGAACAGTTTTTGCCGGTTGTTCAAAACGATTTGCCGTCACCACCAACGAGTCGGCGCTATCCTGCGCCCAGCCCGAAAATGCCGTAACGGACAACGCCGTCAACAGCGATACTTTTTTAATCATTGTTAAAGCATCCACAATATAAGAAGGATGCCGCAGGCCTCATCGATAGCACGCGATGATGAAACCAAATGCGACGTGATCCCGGCAGGTCTTCGGGCTAGGTGGCTATATAAGGATGAAGACTTCCCATTTTCACAGTGTCTACAACGCTCATCCCGCCAGACTTTACCGCTGCGCGTCAGCTCCAGATTTACACTGGATTCCCTTTTCACTCTCAGGAGACCGGAAACAGAATGCTACAATTAGACACGTATAGATGTCCAGACAGCTATTGGCCATTAAATCTGGACATCCCCTGAACAATGCCTACAATCCCCGCGTAATTCTTTATCACTCAGGACGCATCATGACCCCAGAACACCTCCCGACAGAACAGTACGACGCGCAGCTGGCTGAGAAAGTTGTCCGCCTGCAAAGTATGATGACGCCTTTCAACGCGCCCGTTCCCGAGGTGTTCCGCTCTCCCGTCAGCCACTACCGCATGCGCGCCGAATTCCGCATCTGGCACGACGGTGACGACCTGTACCACATCATTTTCGATCAGCAGACGAAGTCCCGTATCCGCGTGGACAGCTTTCCGGCAGCGAGCGAGCTCATTAACCAATTAATGACGCTGATAATGGACGGCGTGCGCAACAATCCGGTACTGCGTAACAAGCTGTTCCAGATTGACTACCTGACCACGCAAAGCAATCAGGCGATTGTCTCTCTGCTGTACCACAAAGCGCTGAATGACGAGTGGCGCGAGCAGGCGGAAGCGCTGCGCGATGCGCTGCGTGCGCAGAACATCAACGTCCACCTGATTGGCCGCGCGACAAAAACCAAAATCATGCTGGATCAGGATTACATCGACGAGCGCCTGCCGGTGGCAGGTAAAGAGATGGTGTATCGTCAGGTCGAGAACAGCTTCACCCAGCCGAACGCCGCGATGAACGTGCAGATGCTGGAGTGGGCGCTGAAGGCGACGGAAGGGTCAACGGGCGATTTGCTTGAGCTCTACTGCGGTAACGGCAACTTCTCGCTGGCGCTGGCGCGTAACTTCGATCGCGTCCTGGCAACGGAAATCGCCAAGCCGTCGGTGGCCGCCGCGCAGTACAACATTGCCGCTAACCATATCGACAATGTGCAGATCGTTCGTATGGCCGCAGAAGAGTTCACGCAGGCCATGAACGGCGTGCGCCAGTTTAACCGCCTGGAAGGGATCGATCTGAAGAGCTACCAGTGTGAGACAATTTTTGTCGACCCGCCGCGCAGTGGCCTGGACAGCGAAACCGAGAAGATGGTGCAGGCGTACCCGCGTATTTTGTACATCTCCTGTAACCCGGAGACGCTGTGCAAGAATCTCGAAACATTAGGCCAGACGCACAATATTGAACGTCTGGCGCTGTTCGATCAGTTCCCGTATACGCACCATATGGAGTGCGGCGTACTGCTCACGGCGAAGTAATGTGGGACTTGCAGGGCAGGTAAGCGAAGCGCCACCTGCCAAAAAAGCCGGATGGCGCTTCGCTTATCCGGCCTACAATGAAGAAACCCTTTACTCTGGTAACTGGCTCTTGCGGCTACGCATGCGCGAGCCAATCCAGAACACCAGCGCCACAGACAGTACCGCAGGGAAGAAGTTAGAGCCGATATCCGGATATTCCGCGCGAACCACGGTGCTATACAGCAATACGCCCAGAATAAAGCAGGCAGCGGCCAGCCCCGGTAACCCCACCGGCATGGTGCGGTTCAGGTAACGTTGATGCAGGCAGTAAACCGTCAGCACCAGCGCAATAAGCGGGAAAATCGAAAATGGAACGATTGAGCTAAAAATAGCGGCAAACGTACCATTAATGGATAAGCCAGCGATCAATGCCAGCAACAGCGTCCCTTTATCCTGACCTGACTGTTTCATTACTCACCTTCACTCTTCGGTTTGATGTGCCAGTTTCTCTTGTTCTCGGCGATACCAGTAGTACGCGCCTTTGGAGATCATCCTCAGCTGCAATACCAGTCGCTCTTCGAGCTGCTTGCGTTGTTCAATGCTGACATCCAGCGCTTCGGCACCCGCGCTGAAAACAATCGTCACCATCGCCTCGGCCTGTGCTTCAGTAAACGCACGCGGCATATGGTTTTCGAGTTCAAGATAGTCGGCAAGTTCCGCGATGAAGTGCTGAATTTCACGCGCGACGGCGGCACGAAACGCCGCCGACGTGCCCGAACGCTCGCGCAGAAGAAGACGAAACGCGTTGGGGTTATTGCCGATAAATTCCATAAAGGTTGATACGGAGGTGCGGATCACGCTGCCCCCTTTGGCGATACGCTGACGCGCCTGGCGCATCAGCTGGCGCAGCATTAAACCGCTCTCGTCGACCATGGTCAGGCCCAGTTCATCCACATCACGGAAATGACGATAGAAGGACGTTGGCGCAATCCCGGCCTCGCGTGCGACTTCGCGCAGGCTCAAACTGGCAAAACTCCGCTCAGCACTCAGTTGACTGAATGCGGCTTCCACCAGCGAACGCCGGGTTTTCTCTTTTTGTTGTGCTCTTACGCCCATCACGATAGTTGAATCCTTCCAAAGGCCTGATGGCACTATACCAGAGAATAAAATTAATCTGTTTGCCTGGCTTTGTGAATGATTGTTTACGTGCGGTTTGTGCTCCACTGCCGGAAAAAAGCACAACGATAATTGGGTTACTCTGTCAATGATGTTATGATTCTGTTGCTTTTATGTATAAGAACAGGTAAGCCTTGCCATGCCACATTCCTACGATTACGACGCAATAGTTATTGGTTCCGGCCCCGGCGGCGAAGGTGCTGCTATGGGTCTGGTGAAACAGGGAGCCAGAGTAGCGGTCATTGAGCGCTACCATAATGTCGGCGGCGGTTGCACCCACTGGGGCACCATCCCTTCCAAAGCCCTCCGCCACGCCGTTAGCCGCATTATCGAATTTAACCAGAACCCTCTTTACAGCGACCACTCCCGACTTCTTCGTTCCTCTTTTGCTGACATCCTGAATCACGCGGATACCGTTATTAACCAGCAGACACGTATGCGTCAGGGGTTTTATGAGCGTAACCACTGTGAAATTTTGCAGGGCAACGCGCATTTTGTGGATGAACACACCCTGGCACTCGAATGCCACGACGGTTCGGTTGAAACCATCACGGCTGAAAAATTTGTGATTGCCTGCGGTTCACGCCCTTACCATCCGGCCGACGTGGACTTCTCGCACCCGCGCGTCTACGACAGCGACTCGATTCTGAGCCTGCACCATGAACCCCGCCACGTCATTATCTATGGTGCAGGGGTCATTGGCTGCGAATATGCGTCGATCTTCCGCGGAATGGAGGTCAAAGTTGACCTGATCAACACCCGCGACCGCCTGCTGGCGTTCCTCGATCAGGAGATGTCGGACTCTCTCTCCTACCACTTCTGGAACAGCGGCGTGGTGATTCGCCACAACGAAGAGTACGAGAAGATCGAAGGCTGCGACGACGGGGTGATCATGCACCTGAAGTCCGGTAAGAAGCTGAAAGCAGACTGCCTGCTGTACGCCAACGGCCGTACCGGCAACACCGATTCACTGCAATTGCAGAACATCGGTCTTGAAACCGACAGCCGCGGTCAGCTGAAGGTCAACAGCATGTACCAGACCGCCCTGCCGCACGTTTACGCGGTCGGCGACGTGATTGGTTACCCAAGTCTGGCCTCAGCCGCTTACGACCAGGGACGCATTGCCGCACAGGCGCTGGTAAAAGGCGAAGCGACGGCGCACCTGATCGAAGATATTCCGACGGGCATCTATACCATTCCGGAAATCAGTTCTGTCGGGAAAACCGAGCAGCAGCTGACGGCCATGAAGGTACCTTACGAGGTGGGGCGTGCGCAGTTTAAACATCTGGCGCGGGCGCAAATCGTGGGGATGAGCGTGGGTACGCTGAAGATCCTGTTCCACCGCGAGACGAAAGAGATCCTCGGGATTCACTGCTTCGGTGAACGCGCGGCGGAAATCATTCATATCGGCCAGGCAATCATGGAGCAGAAAGGTGGTGGTAACACCATTGAGTACTTCGTTAACACCACCTTTAACTACCCGACCATGGCGGAAGCCTACCGGGTAGCGGCACTAAACGGCCTGAACCGCCTGTTTTAACGCGCTGTCGAAATGGCCATCCATCGAACCACGGATGGCCTCTGCCAGCTGCTCATAGCGGCTGCGCAGCGGTGAACCCGGACGATACACCAGGCCGATAGTGCGACGCGGCTCCGGCTTAATGCACGGCAGATAAACCACGCCATCTCGTTTACGCTCGCGCGGCACGGCCAGCGCAGGCAGCAGCGTGATGCCGCTTCCCGCCGCGACCATATTACGCAGCGTTTCCAGGCTGGTTGCGCGGAAGTGGGTATCCTCATCCGCACCCGCTTCGAAGCAGAAGCCCATAGCCTGATCGCGCAGGCAGTGGCCGTCTTCCAGCATCAGCAGCTTTTCACCGGCCAGATCGGCCATCGGTACGCGATCGCGGTTCGCCCACGGGTGATCTTCATAGATCGCCAGCATCATCGGCTCATCGAACAGCGGCACTTCTATAAAGGCTTCACTCTCTTTTACCAGCGCAAGAATGGCGCAGTCGAGCTTACCGCTGTCCAGCTGTGCCAGCAGCTGATGGGTTTGCGCTTCATGCAGGTACATTTCGAGTTTCGGGAACGTCTGGTGCAGCATCGGAATGATCTGCGGCAACAGGTACGGGCCAACGGTAGGGATCAGGCCAATATGCAGCGGGCCGGACATCGCCTCCCCCTGCTGGCTTGCCATTTCCTTGAGCACTTTGACCTCGCGCAGCACGGTGCGCGCCTGATCCACCAGCAGAAGACCTGCCTGTGTGAACAGAACCTTACGACTGGTGCGCTCCAGCAGCATCACGCCCAGCTCGTCTTCCAGCTTGCGGATCTGACCGCTCAGCGTGGGCTGGCTGACGTGGCAAGAATCTGCCGCGCGGCGAAAGTGACGATGCTCGGCTAACGCTACCAGGTATTCAAGATCACGAATATTCATTATTCATCCTCCGTCGCCACGATAGTTCATGGCGATAGATAGCATAGCAACGAACGATTATCCCTATCAAGCATTCTGTTGAATAATACACCACATAGACGAGGCGGCACGTGTTTGACCCAAAACGACCCTGCACCGTCAGCGAGTTTCTCTCAAAACTCGAACAACTAAAGCCAACGTGAACTTTTGCGGACCCCGTGGTCCGCTTTTTTTTTGCATAAAAAAGCCCGGCGCTAAGCCAGGCTTCGTTTTGCTCCCTCTCCCCGTGGGAGAGGGCCGGGGTGAGGGCACCCGCCCGCACGGTTCAAACCAACCGGTTTTTCGCATCCGCAATCGCCTGCGCCACCTGCTTCGGCGACACGCCGCCCTTTGCGGCACGCTTGTCCAGACAGGACTGCAGCGCCAGAATCGGATACACATCATCCCCGATAACCGCGCTGAATTTCTGCAGGTCGGCAAGCGGCAGATCCTCCAGCGGCTTACCTTGGCGAATCGCTTCCACTACCGCTTCACCCACAATATGGTGCGCTTCACGGAACGGTACGCCTTTCGCCACCAGGTAATCCGCCAGTTCGGTAGAGTTCGCGTAGCCCTGCTGCGCCGCTTCCTGGCAGCGCGGACGTTTCACCTGAATGCCGTCCAGCACCAGCGCGCCCATATGCAGACAGTCCAGCCAGGTGTCGAGCGCGTCGAACAGCCCTTCCTTGTCTTCCTGCATGTCTTTGTTGTACGCCAGCGGCAGCCCTTTCAGGGTCATCATCATGCCGGTCAGCGCACCCTGCACGCGGCCACATTTGCCGCGGATCAGCTCGAGCGCGTCCGGGTTTTTCTTCTGCGGCATCAGGGATGAGCCTGAAGTCACGCGGTCGGACAGCTCGACGAAGCCCGCTTCGCCAGAGTTAAAGAAGATCAGGTCTTCGGCAAAGCGCGACAGGTGCACCATCCCGATAGAGGCATTGGAGAGCAGCTCCAGCACGTGGTCGCGGTCAGAGACGCTGTCCAGGCTGTTACGGGTGGCGGAGGCAAAGCCCAGCCAGCCTGCCAGCTGTTCGCGGTCAATTTCATACGCCGTACCCGCCAGCGCGCCGCTGCCCAGCGGGCTGACGTCCAGACGCTTCAGGGTATCCTGCAGACGGCTTTCATCACGCGCCAGCATCTCAACGTAGGCCAGACACCAGTGCGCAAAGGTCACCGGCTGCGCGCGCTGCAGGTGAGTATAACCCGGCATCACCGCGTCCTGGTTGTTCTGCGCGGTTTCCACCAGCGCGCTCTGCAGCTGACGGTTGGCCGCCAGCAGTTCGCCGACGGTATCTTTACACCACAGCTTCAGGTCGGTGGCGACCTGGTCGTTACGGCTGCGCCCGGTGTGAAGCTTTTTACCCAGCTGGCCGACTTTGTCGATAAGCTTGCCTTCCACCCAGCTGTGAATATCTTCGGCATCGCTTTCGAGGATCTGCTGAGGATTAAGACGCACCTCTTCCAGCAGATTGTTCAGCGCTTCTTCCAGCTGTAATTGTTCGTCTGCGGTCAGTACGCCCACCGTCACCAGCGCTTTGGACCAGGCCACAGAGCCGACAATATCCTGTTCGGCCAGGCGGTAGTCGAAGCGCAAAGAGTCGTTGAACTGTTTGAACCGCTGATCCGCTGCCTGTGTAAAACGCCCACCCCAAAGTGCCATAACATGCTTCCTTTATTCGTTAGTTCCGCCGGGTGGCGCTACGCTTACCCGGCCTACGGTCATTCAATAAAACTTAGGCTAAAATACGCGTGCCAATCGGCGTGCCGTTAAACAGCGCCGGGAGCTGCTCCGCGTGACGCCAGGAGGCGATATCCACCGGGCGGCCCAGCGTGCGCGCGGCATCCAGCGCGGCGTTCACTTTGACGATCATGCCGTCGGTAATAATGCCCTGAGCAATCAGCTGCTCGGCTTTCTCTGCCGTCATTTCCGCAATGCGCTGGCCTTTACCGTCCAGAATGCCGCTCACGTCGGAGAGCAGGATCAGATCCGCACCCAGCGTTGCCGCCAGTGCCGTCGCCGCCTGGTCAGCGTTGACGTTCATCAGCTCGCCCTCTTCGGTCACGCCGATAGAGCTCACCACCGGCAGGAAACCGCCTTCCAGCAGCGTGTTAATCAGCTTAGGCGAACCTGGCTGCGCCAGTCCAACGTGGCCGAGCTCTTCGTCGAGCTGGGTCACTTTTACGCTGTCGCCATCGCCCAGATAGAGGCCAACGGACGCGATGTGGTGTTTCTTCGCCCACGCCAGCAGCGTTTTGTTCGCCGTACCCGCCAGCGCGCCGGTAATGATGTCAATCTGGTCAGCAGGCGTCACGCGCAGGCCGTTTTTCTTTTTCACCGGCAGGTTGAGCCCTTTCATCAGCTCATCCACCACGCAGCCGCCGCCGTGCACAATCACCAGCGGACGTTGATGTGATTCGCGATAGTTCACCAGCGCGGTAAACAGACGCTCCAGCGCTTCTTCGCTGTCCAGCAGTACACCACCGAGTTTGATAATTAATGGGTTCATCATCACACCTTAAATAAGAGCCTGCGTTTCCGGGAAACCGAAACGAATATTTGCACACTGCATTGCCTGTGCGGCAGCACCTTTGAGTAAGTTATCTTCTGCGGCGACCACAATCAGATGCTCGCCCTGCACGGCAAAGCCGATGTCGCAGAACGGCAGGCCGACTACGTTTTTCAGCGCCGGCACGCCTTTGTCGTACAGGCGCACCAGCGGTTTATCCGCATAGGCCTGGGTGAAGACCTCGTTCACCTGCTCTTTGGTCACGCCGGGCTTCAGGCGGCAGGTAATCGTTTCGAGGATCCCACGCGGGAAGCTGCCAAGGTGCGGGGTGAAAATCACCTCGGCGCCCAGATGCGTCGTGATTTCAGGGTGATGACGGTGGTTAAACACGCCATACGGCTGAAGGCTCACTTCGCAGAAGCTGTTAGAGATAGCGGCCTTACGCCCTGCTCCGCTCACGCCGCTGGTGGCGTTGATCACCGGCCACTGGTTGAGATCCAGCAGACCCGCGTCGATCAGCGGCTTCAGGGAAAGCTGCGCCGCCGTCGGGTAGCAGCCCGGAACGGCAATCAGGTCCGCTTCTTTCAGCTTGTCTGCGCTCCACTCCGCCAGGCCGTACACCGCTTTTTCAAGCAGATCCGGATGCTGATGGGTGAAACCGTAATATTTTTCGTAAAACGCGCCGTCGTTAACGCGGAATGCGCCGGAGAGGTCGAAGACCACGCAGCCCGCCGCCAGGAACTGCGGCGCCAGGTCGTGGCTGACCTCGTGCGCGGTGGCTAAAAACACCACGTCGACGCCGTCGGTAAACTCGCTGATGTCAGACATTGGCTGCAGCGGCAGATCGACAATGCCTTTAAGCTGCGGATGCAAATCGGAAATTAACTTTCCTGCATCATTGCTTTGCGCTGACACGGTCAAAGCGGTTATGGTCATATGTGGATGGCGATTCACGTAGCTTACAAGCTCTGCGCCCGCATAACCGCTAGCGCCTACAATCAGCGTATTCAACATCGGGTTCCTTTATGCTCAACGTTAATGTATTTTTATTCACATTTATTGCATGAATATTGATACTATCACGACCTAAGGTGTGTCAACAATGAAAATGAACTTACCGCCATTTATCGAGATCTACCGCGCCCTGATTGCCACACCGTCCATCAGCGCAACGGAAGAAGCGCTGGATCAGAGCAATGAGTCTTTAATCAATCTGCTGGCGGGTTGGTTTAGCGATCTTGGGTTTAACGTTGAGGTTCAGCCCGTACCCGGAACACGCCACAAATTTAACCTGCTTGCCAGCACCGGAACCGGTGCGGGCGGCCTGCTGCTGGCCGGTCATACCGACACCGTGCCGTTTGACGACGGCCGCTGGACCCGCGACCCGTTTACCCTGACCGAGCACGACAACAAGCTCTACGGTCTGGGCACCGCCGACATGAAAGGCTTCTTCGCCTTTATCCTCGACGCGCTGCGTGACGTAGACGTGACGAAGCTGAAAAAACCGCTCTACATTCTGGCAACCGCCGATGAAGAGACCAGCATGGCGGGCGCGCGCTACTTCTCTGAAAACACCTCCATTCGCCCGGACTGCGCGATCATCGGTGAGCCGACTTCTCTGCAGCCGATCCGCGCGCACAAAGGCCATATTTCTACCGCCGTGCGCGTGCTGGGCCAGTCCGGCCACTCCAGCGATCCGGCGCGCGGCGTGAACGCCATCGAGCTGATGCATGACGCCATCGGCCGCATCATGACCCTGCGCGACGATTTGAAAGAACGTTATCACTACGAGGCGTTCACCGTACCGTATCCGACGCTGAACCTCGGCAGCCTGCACGGCGGCGATGCCTCCAACCGTATCTGCGCCTGCTGCGAACTGCATATGGACATCCGCCCGCTGCCGGGCATGACCCTGAGCGATCTCGACGGCCTGCTGAATGAGGCGCTGGCCCCGGTGAGCGAGCGCTGGCCGGGCCGCCTGACGGTCTCCGAACTGCATCCGCCGATCCCGGGTTACGAATGCCCGCCGGATCACCAGCTGGTCGAAGTGGTGGAAAAACTGCTCGGTGAGAAAACCGACGTGGTGAACTACTGCACCGAAGCGCCGTTTATTCAGACGCTTTGCCCAACGCTGGTCCTTGGCCCTGGCTCCATCAACCAGGCGCACCAGCCGGATGAATATCTGGAAACCCGCTTCATCAAGCCCACCCGCGAACTGATTACCCAGGTTGTTCATCACTTCTGCTGGCATTAAAACCGCACCGAAGAGTCCCCTCTCCCTGTGGGAGAGGGTTTAGGGTGAGGACAACAAATCGCATGATCTCCGTCACATTCCCATAAGCATCTCTTATCTGACGCAATGCGAATTAAATTTCGTAAATTGCCCGCATTTATTCGTTTGCTGAACCGTTTTCGCAGCAATTGACGACGGGGGTTTTACGTGGCTTTATAAAGGGAGATGACAAAATAATGTCCAGAAGATTCTCGCCTGGGCATAAACAAAAATGATGGGGTGACTGGGTTTTTATGAACGAACAATATTCCGCGTTGCGTAGTAATGTCAGTATGCTCGGCAAAGTGCTTGGAGATACCATCAAAGATGCGTTGGGGGAGAACATCCTCGACCGCGTTGAAACCATCCGCAAGCTGTCTAAATCTTCCCGTTCAGGTAACGAGGCCAGTCGCCAGGAGCTGCTTACGACGTTGCAGAACCTCTCTAACGACGAGCTGCTGCCCGTTGCGCGCGCATTCAGCCAGTTCCTGAACCTGGCCAACACCGCTGAGCAATACCACAGCATTTCGCCAAACGGCGAAGCGGCCAGCAACCCGGAAGTCATTGCCCGCACCCTTCGTAAACTGAAAGACCAGCCAGACCTCAACGAAGCCACCATCAAAAAAGCGGTGGAGTCGCTTTCGCTGGAGCTGGTGCTGACCGCTCACCCAACCGAGATCACCCGTCGCACCCTGATCCACAAAATGGTGGAAGTGAACAACTGTCTGAAGCAGTTGGATAACAAAGACATTGCCGACTACGAACGCAACCAGCTGATGCGCCGTCTGCGCCAGCTGATTGCCCAGTCCTGGCACACCGATGAAATTCGTAAGCATCGCCCAAGCCCGGTCGACGAAGCCAAATGGGGCTTTGCGGTGGTGGAAAACAGCCTGTGGGAAGGGGTGCCTAACTACCTGCGCGAGCTGAACGAACAGCTGGAAGAGAACCTCGGCTACCGCCTGCCGGTCGACTTTGTTCCGGTGCGCTTCACCTCCTGGATGGGCGGCGACCGCGACGGTAACCCGAACGTGACCGCGGAAATCACCCGTCACGTCCTGCTGCTGAGCCGCTGGAAAGCGACCGACCTTTTCCTGAAAGACATTCAGGTGCTGATCTCCGAGCTGTCGATGGTTGAGGCGACGCCTGAACTGCGCGCACTGGCCGGGGAAGAAGGTGCCAGCGAGCCTTACCGTTTCCTGATGAAAAAACTGCGTGGTCAGCTGATGGCCACTCAGGCCTGGCTCGAAGCGCGTCTGAAAGGTCAGCGCCTGCCAAAACCGGAAGGCCTGCTCAGCCAGAACGAACAGCTCTGGGAGCCGCTCTACGCCTGCTATAAATCACTGCAGGCCTGCGGGATGGGCATCATCGCCAACGGCGAACTGCTCGACACCCTGCGTCGCGTGAAGTGTTTCGGCGTGCCGCTGGTGCGTATCGACGTGCGTCAGGAAAGTACCCGCCATACCGAAGCGCTGGGCGAGCTGACCCGCTATCTCGGCATCGGCGATTATGAAAGCTGGTCCGAAGCCGACAAACAGGCCTTCCTGATCCGCGAGCTGAACTCGAAGCGCCCTCTGCTGCCGCGCAACTGGGAGCCAAGCAACGAAACCCGCGAAGTGCTCAACACCTGTAAAGCGATCGTTGATGCGCCGAAAGGATCGGTGGCCGCCTATGTGATCTCCATGGCGAAGACCCCGTCTGACGTGCTGGGCGTACACCTTCTGCTGAAAGAAGCGGGTATCGACTACGCTCTGCCGGTCGCCCCGCTGTTTGAGACCCTCGACGACCTGAACAATGCCAACGACGTCATGAGCCAGCTGTTGAATATCGACTGGTACCGCGGCTTTATTCAGGGCAAACAGATGGTGATGATTGGCTATTCCGACTCCGCTAAAGATGCGGGCGTGATGGCGGCATCTTGGGCGCAGTATCAGGCGCAGGACGCACTGATCAAAACCTGCGAGAAAGCCGGTATTGAACTGACCCTGTTCCACGGACGCGGTGGTTCAATTGGCCGTGGCGGCGCACCAGCGCACGCAGCGCTGCTGTCGCAGCCGCCGGGAAGCCTGAAAGGCGGCCTGCGCGTCACCGAGCAGGGCGAGATGATCCGCTTCAAATACGGCCTGCCGGAAGTGACCATCAGTAGCCTGTCGCTTTATACCAGCGCGATTCTGGAAGCGAACCTGCTGCCACCGCCGGAGCCGAAAGAGTCCTGGTGCCACATCATGGACGAGCTGTCCGATATCTCCTGCGATCTGTACCGTGGCTATGTGCGCGAGAACAAAGATTTCGTGCCTTACTTCCGCTCGGCCACGCCTGAGCAAGAGCTGGGTAAACTGCCGCTGGGTTCACGTCCGGCCAAACGTCGCCCGACCGGTGGCGTGGAGTCTTTGCGTGCGATTCCGTGGATCTTCGCCTGGACGCAGAACCGCCTGATGCTGCCCGCCTGGCTGGGTGCCGGTGCCGCACTGCAAAAAGTGGTGGAAGATGGCAAACAAAGCGAACTGGAAACCATGTGCCGCGACTGGCCGTTCTTCTCCACGCGTCTTGGCATGCTGGAGATGGTCTTCTCGAAAGCTGACCTGTGGCTGGCAGAATATTACGACCAGCGTCTGGTGAAACCCGAGCTGTGGACGCTGGGTAAAGAGCTGCGCGAACTGCTGGAAGGCGACATCAAAGTGGTGCTGGATATCGCCAACGACTCGCACCTGATGGAAGACCTGCCGTGGATTGCCGAATCTATCCAGCTGCGTAATATCTACACCGATCCGCTTAACGTCCTGCAGGCAGAGCTGCTGCACCGTTCACGTCAGGCGGAAGAGGAAGGTAAAGAGCCGGATCCGCGCGTTGAACAGGCGTTGATGGTGACGATTGCAGGCGTTGCGGCGGGTATGCGTAACACCGGCTAATCGGTTTTGCCGGGTAGCGCTTACGCTTACCCGGCCTACAATATGCTTTTCGTAGGCCCGGTAAGCGCCAGCGCCGCCGGGCAATACCCTGGTATCCACACCATGCACCACGACATTACCCACATCCTGACTGACCTGATCAACGGTACAACGCCGCTGCGTCAGGTGCATTTTGTCGCGTCTGCCGGCAAGAATACCCGAACGTCACCTTGTCTCTCGGTTATCCTGGAAACCCGCTGCGAGGCATTCTTTTCCACATCCGGGCACGTCCCGCTTCATTCTTCGCACTCTCTCAGAATAAGCTTCGGCAAACAGCAGCTGACGCTTCAGCTTCATCGGAATAACATCCTTTTACAACAGCAGCAGGTCGCCAGGCGAGGCCCCCGGACGGGCGCGTTTCTCCTGCAAACGCTCAACGAACTGCACATGCAGCCGACCGAGCAGGACACGGCCAGGCTGGTAGTCTTAAGTCTGCTCAGCCACTGCCGCGATCTGCTTGGCAGCGAGATCCACACTGATAGCCGCAGTCGCGCGCTCTTCGAAGCCATTCGTCGCTTTATTGACGAACATCATGCCTCAGCGCTGACCCGGGATTCCGTTGCCGAGGCGTTTTACATTTCCCCTAACTATCTCTCTCACCTTTTTCAGAAGACCGGAAATGTTGGGTTCAATGAATACCTGACACAGACGCGTCTGGAACACGCGCGCCAGCTGCTCAAGGGGTACGATTTAAAAATTAAGGATATTTCGGTACGCTGTGGGTTTATGGACAGCAACTATTTCTGCCGTCTCTTTCGCAAACACACCGAACGTTCACCTTCCGAATATCGCCGCCAGTATCACAGCCAGCTGATCGCCAAAAACTAGCACTGTGATCGGCATCGCACTTCGTTAAGCAGAATACATTTGTCCAGTATTTGGCAAAATTGACCTGTATCGGCCGCGCCTGGCAGGGCCTTATCCTTTATTTAGCCTTTCTGACTTAAGGAAAAATAATGGAACTGTATCTGGATACCGCCAACGTGGCGGAAGTTGAACGCCTGGCGCGCATCTTTCCCATTGTGGGCGTCACCACCAACCCGAGCATCATTGCCGCCAGCCGTGAATCCATCTGGGACGTGCTGCCGCGTCTCCAAAAAGCCATTGGACCGGAAGGCACGCTGTTTGCTCAAACCATGAGCCGCGATGCCGAAGGCATGGTGGCAGAGGCAAAACGCCTGAGTAACGCCCTCCCGGACATCGTGGTGAAAATCCCGGTGACGGCTCAGGGGCTTATTGCAATTAAGGCGTTAAAAAAAGAGGGGATAACCACGCTGGGCACCGCCGTTTACAGCGCGGCACAGGGTTTGCTTGCCGCACTGGCAGGCGCGAAATATGTCGCGCCGTATGTAAACCGCGTTGACGCTCAGGGCGGTGACGGCATTCGCATGGTTCAGGAGCTGCAATCCCTACTGGAACTGCACGCGCCGGAAAGCAGAGTGCTGGCCGCCAGTTTCAAAACGCCGCGTCAGGCGTTGGACTGCCTGTTGGCGGGATGCGAGGCAATCACGCTTCCCTTAGACGTAGCGCAACAAATGCTCGGCACGCCAGCGGTAGAGTCAGCCATAGAGAAGTTCGAGCAGGACTGGAAAAACGCGTTTGGTAACCTCAACCTCTAAGGGAGAACTGTTATGGACCGTATTATTCAATCACCTGGGAAATACATCCAGGGTGCTGATGTGCTTACCCGTCTCGGCGACTATCTGAAACCGCTGGCACAGCGCTGGCTGGTTGTCGGCGATAAATTTGTGCTGGGTTTTGCCGAAGAGACCCTGCGTCAGAGTTTTAAAAAAGCTGAACTGCATGCTGAAATCGCACCATTTGGTGGCGAATGTTCACAAAATGAAATCGACAGACTGAAAAAGCTGGCCGACAGCGCCGACTGCATGGCGGTGCTGGGCATTGGTGGCGGTAAAACGCTGGATACCGCCAAGGCGCTGGCCCATTTTATGGACGTACCCGTGGCTATTGCCCCAACGATTGCCTCCACCGATGCGCCGTGCAGCGCCCTTTCCGTCATTTACACCGACAGCGGTGAGTTCGATCGCTACCTGATGCTGCCGCACAACCCGAACATGGTTATTGTCGATACCAAAGTGGTAGCGGGTGCGCCGGCACGTCTGCTTGCCGCCGGGATTGGCGATGCGCTGGCGACGTGGTTTGAAGCACGCGCCTGCTCGCGCAGCGGCGCGACCACCATGGCGGGAGGCAAATGTACGCAAGCAGCACTCGCGCTGGCCGAGCTGTGCTACAACACGCTGGTTGAAGAGGGTGAAAAAGCCATGCTGGCCGCGGAACAGCATGTGGTTACACCGGCGCTGGAACGCATTATCGAAGCCAACACCTATCTCAGCGGCGTAGGCTTTGAAAGCGGTGGTCTGGCGGCGGCACACGCTATTCATAATGGTATGACGGCGGTACCGGACGCGCATCACTTCTATCACGGCGAGAAAGTGGCGTTTGGTACGCTGACGCAGCTGGTACTGGAAAACGCACCGGTAGAAGAAATAGAGACCGTCGCCGCGCTTTGTCACAGCGTTGGGCTGCCGATCACCCTGGCGCAGCTGAACATTAAAGAGGATATTCCGGCCAAAATGCGACTGATCGCGGAAGCCTCCTGTGCCGAAGGGGAAACGATCCACAACATGCCCGGCGGCGTAACGCCGGATCAGGTATATGCGGCACTGCTGGTGGCTGACCAGTATGGGCAGCGGTTCCTGCAGGAGTGGGAGTAAATAGCGTGAATAAAAATCCCCGCTGATGCGGGGATTTTTTTGGCCGTAGGCCGGGTAAGCGTTAGCGCCACCCGGCACAAGGGTTACTGCAGGTCAAACCTGTCCAGATCCATCACCTTCGCCCATGCGGCAACGAAGTCGCGGACAAACTTCTCATGCGCATCATCACTGGCATAAACCTCTGCCAGCGCGCGCAGGACGGCGTTCGAACCAAAGACCAGATCGGCGCGGGTGGCGGTGTATTTCACTTCACCGCTGGCGCGATCGCTTCCGGCAAACAGTTCATTAGATTCGTCGGTCGCCTTCCACTGGGTGTTCATGTCCAGCAGGTTCACGAAGAAATCGTTGCTCAGCACGCCCTCGCGGTCGGTGAACACGCCATTTTTGCTACCGTCAAAGTTTGCACCCAGCACGCGCAGGCCACCGATCAGCACCGTCAGCTCAGGCGCGGTCAGCGTCAGCTGCTGGGCTTTGTCGATCAGCAGTGACTCAGTGGTGGACACATCCACCTGCGCACGGTAGTTGCGGAAGCCGTCGGCAATCGGTTCGAGCAGGTTAAACATCTCGATATCCGTCTGATCCTGACGCGCGTCCACGCGGCCTGGGGTGAACGGCACGTTGACGTAAACGCCCGCGGCTTTTGCGGCCTGCTCAACGCCCACGACGCCCGCCAGCACGATGATATCGGCCAGTGAGGCTTTGTTGGTGGTGCGCTGGATAGCTTCCAGAGCCGGCAACGCGCGAACCGCCGCAGCGTTAACATCCCAGTCGCGCTGAGGAGCCAGCGCCAGACGCGCGCCGTTGGCACCGCCGCGCTTATCGCCACCGCGGAAGGTTGAAGCTGACGCCCAGGCAACCGAAACCAGTTCGCTCACGGACAGACCGGATGCCACAATCTCCGCCTTCAGGCTTTCAATGTCTTCTTTCGACGGATTGAACACCGCCTGCGGCAGCGGGTCCTGCCAAATCAGATCTTCTTTCGGCACTTCAGGGCCAATGTAACGCGCTTTTGGCCCCATATCACGGTGGGTCAGCTTGAACCAGGCACGGGCGAAGGCCTCGTTGAAAGCCTGCGGATCGTTCAGGAAGCGGCGGGAAATTTTCTCGAATTCCGGGTCAAAACGCAGCGTCAGGTCGGTGACCAGCATGGTAGGTTTGCGTTTTTTCGACGGGTCGAACGGATCGGGCATGATTTCCGGCGCATCCACGGCTTCAAACTGAATCGCACCCGCCGGGCTGCGGGTCTGCACCCATTCGTATTTGAACAGGTTCTCGAAGAAGTAGTTGCTCCACTGGGTCGGGGTTTGCGACCAGATAACTTCCAGACCGGAGGTAATGGCATCTGCGCCAACGCCCGTGCCGTGTGTGCTGGCCCAGCCCAGGCCCTGCGCTTCAATCGGCGAGGCTTCCGGGTCGGTGCCCACGTGCGTGGCTTCACCCGCGCCGTGGGTTTTGCCGAGAGTGTGGCCGCCCGCGATCAGCGCAACGGTCTCTTCGTCGTTCATCCCCATGTTACCGAAGGTCGCGCGAATGGCCGCCGCAGCAGACAGGGGTTCACCGCTGGCGTTTGGCCCTTCCGGGTTAACGTAGATCAAGCCCATTTCGGTGGCGGCCAGAGGGCGCTTCGCCAGCGCTTCCGGGTCGCGGTGGGTCAGCCAGGCTTTTTCATCGCCCCAGTTCACGTCCAGATCCGGTTCCCAGACGTCTTCACGCCCGGCGCCAAAACCAAAGGTGCGGAAGCCGGAGTTCTCCAGCGCCACGTTACCCGCGAGGATAAACAGGTCAGCCCAGGAAATTTTTTGTCCGTATTTTTGCTTGATTGGCCACAGCAGGCGGCGCGCCTTATCCAGGCTCACGTTATCCGGCCAGGAGTTCAGCGGCGCAAAGCGCTGTTGACCGCGTCCTGCTCCACCGCGCCCGTCAACGGAGCGATAGGTACCCGCGCCGTGCCAGGCCATACGGATAAACAGGCCCGCATAGCTGCCCCAGTCGGCAGGCCACCACGGTTGGGAGTCGGTTAAAAGTGCTTTGAGGTCGCCTTTAAGCGCGGAGTAATCCAGCTTGCTAAATTCTTTGCGGTAGTCAAAGTCTTCACCCAGAGGGTTCGAACGATTGGAATGTTGGTTAAGAAGATCGATGCGGAGTTGTTTTGGCCACCAGTCGCGGCTGCCTGTACCTGCGCCCGCGCTGTGATCGACGCCGCCCTGATGGAACGGGCATTTGCCGACTGATGCCGCTTTATTGGTCTCGTCTGACGTGCTCATCGCTTTGCTCCCTTTTACAGTGTTACCGTTACGATATACGCCCTTGTTGATAAGGTATAGTTGAGATAACCCACAGATTCGATAGTTAAATCCGTTTAATTTCCCATGGAAAATACATGAGTTTTGTACGTCAAAGGCAGCATTGCTGATATGGCAGGAAAATAAAACCCTTATAAATCAAAAAACCCTCCGAAGAGGGCTCTTTTTTTGTTACACGCCTGGTCTAACGCCGAGCGTATGGCATATGGCGTAACTCATCTCTGCACGGTTCAGCGTGTAGAAGTGGAAATCCTTCACCCCTTCACGACTTAAGATCTTCACCATGTCCATCGCGATATTTGCGCCCACCAGCTTGCGTGTTTCCGGGTCATCGTCCAGCCCCTCGTACATTTTAGACATCCACAGCGGAATGCGCACATTGGTCATATCGGCAAATTTCTTCGCCTGTTTGAAGTTAGAGACCGGCAGAATACCCGGGATAATTTCAACGTCGATGCCCGCCGAGACGCAGCGGTCACGAAAGCGCAGGTAGCTTTCCACATCAAAGAAGAACTGGGTAATGGCGCGGTTCGCGCCGGCGTCCACTTTACGCTTGAGGTTAAGCAGATCGGCCTGGGCGCTTTTCGCTTCCGGATGCACTTCAGGATAAGCGGCAACGGAGATATCAAAGTCGGCAACGTCTTTCAGCAGCGCGACCAGATCGGCGGCATACATGTCCGGCTTACCGCTACCCGGCGGCAGGTCACCGCGCAGCGCGACAATATGACGAATGCCGTTATTCCAGTAATCCTGGGCGATAGCCCGCAGCTCATCGCGGGTGGCGTCGATACAGGTGAGGTGCGGCGCCGCTTCCAGACCGGTACGATCTTTAATTCCTTTAATGATGCTGTGCGTACGGTCACGCTCGCCGGAGTTCGCACCGTAAGTCACGGAGACAAACTTCGGTTTCAGGCTGCTGAGACGATCGATAGAGCTCCACAGGGTTTGCTCCATTTCACTGGTGCGCGGCGGGAAAAATTCAAAAGAGACGTTAATCTGGCCGTTTACTTCAGCCAGGCTCTGATTCAGTGCTTCCCGCTGGTTGGCGTGAAAAAAGCTCATACCTTACCTCTATCAATCGCATGTCGTTGTCTGTTGTGTTGTGAACTTCTATACGTTTAGACGTCCAGATGTAAAAATGACGGAAAAGCGGAGGGACGTCAACATAAATAATCAACAATAACGGTGAGGTTTGCTCAGGGAATGTGAGAGAAATTCAGGATGAGGGTGAGAAGGCCCCTCACCCCGGCCCTCTCCCCAAAGGGGCGAGGGGGGAAAGACCGCACCGAGCAGTCCCCTCTCCCCTTTGGGGAGAGGGTTAGGGTGAGGGGGTTACAGCAGCTTAGCCAGACGGTTGATGTCGGACTGGATCGCCCCGGCGGTGACATCACGCCCCGCGCCCGGACCGCGGATCACCAGCGGGTTATCGCGGTACCAGCGGCTTTCGATGGCGAAGACGTTATCGCACGGCAGCAGCGCCGCCAGCGGATGTTCAGGACGCACCGCCTCGACGCCGACTCGCGCTTTTCCGTTGGCCTCGAAACGCGCCACGTAGCGCAGCACCAGCCCCATCTCGTTCGCCGCTTCCAGACGCTGCACCATCTGCTCGTTAAGCTCTTCACCATTCTCAAAGAAATGGTCCACAGAGCCTTCTTCACAGCCGGCAGGCACCAGCGATTCGACGCGTACGGCATCCGGTTCGATGTCGTAACCGGCTTCACGCGCCAGGATCACCAGCTTACGCATCACGTCTTTCCCGGCAAGGTCCACGCGCGGATCGGGCTCGGTTAAACCCTGCTGCCACGCCTGATCCACCAGGTCGGTGAACGGCACGGTGCCGTCGAACTGCAGGAACAGCCATGAGAGCGTGCCGGAGAAGATACCGCTCAGCGCCAGAATGCTGTCGCCGCTTTCAATCAGGTCGCGCACGGTGTGGTTAACCGGCAGCCCCGCGCCAACGGTGGCGTTGTAGAGCCAGTGACGACCGGTTTTTTCAAACGCGTCGTGGATCTGACGGTATTTATCGGTGCTGCTCGCCCCCGCCAGCTTGTTCGCACTGATGACGTGGAAACCGTGGCTGGCGAAATCAAGATACTGATCGGCAAGCTGTTCGCTGGCGGTAACGTCCAGCACCACCAGATCGTCATACGGGTGCGCGCGCATCCACAGGAACAGCGACTCTTCATCCTGCTCTACGGCTTCATCATTAAAGAAGGCAAGCGCGCGGCTGGCATCCAGCCCGTCGTAGTTCAGCAGGCTGCGGCGACTGTCCACAACGCCCGCGAGAATGAATTCGAATCCGGTACGCGCCGAGAGCGTGACCTGCTCGCGGGCGAACAGCTCCAGCCAGCGGGAACCGATGTTGCCTTTACCAAACAGCACCAGACCGATGCGCTTTTCCGCGCGGAACAGGGAGGTGTGCAGACCCTGAATCAGGCTCTCGGTTGGCCCTTTACGCAGGACGGCGACCAGGCTGATGCCCTCTTCCGACTGCCAGGTGAACTCCACCGGCTGGCCTTTTAGCTGCTGCCAGAAGCGGTGGCAGTGCAGCGGGTTACGGGTGACGCCCGCGCCCACCATCGCCACCAGCGCCAGCCCCTGACGCAGGCGAAGCTCGCCCGGCAGGCCCGCTTCATCCAGAATTTTCAGCGCGCTGTCAGCCACTTCAGCGGTATAGCAGAACTGGAGCAACTGGCGGTCATTGTGAACGCCAACGGCCAGCGGGCGTACCTGCGCGCGCTTTAATACCAGGTCGATATCTTTATGCGCCAGTTTGAAGTCCTGGCCCGCAGGCACCTGGAACTCAATCAGGCAGATGTCGTCGTGGCTGGTGACAATACGTGCGCCCGTACCGGAGGCCAGTACGCGTTCAATACGGGTAGAGCCTTGATCCGGGGTATAGCTGCAGCGCAGCTGGAGGTCGATATCGCTGCCGGAAACCGGCTGCAGCGTGCGCGCGTGCAGTACCGGCGCGGCCAGACGCGCCAGCTCGCTGGCTTCGTCGAGACGCAGCAGCGGCAGCAGACAGGCATCTTTCACTTTACGCGGGTCCGCGCTGTAAACACCAGCCACGTCGCTCCAGATGGTGACGCGGGAAACACCCGCCAGGGCACCAATCTGCGTTGCCGAGTAGTCCGAGCCGTTACGGCCCAGCAGCACGGTTTCGCCCGCGTTGCTGCGGCTGATAAAGCCGGTGACGACAATACGTTTGCCCGGATGCTGCACCAGCAGCTGTTGCAGCAGAGGGTAGGACAACCCTTCATCCACCTGCGGCTGCGCGGCACGTTCGGCGCGCAGGAAATCACGCGCGTCGAGCCAGGCCGCTTCCACACCCTGGTGCTGCAGCACGGCGGCCATCAGGCGCGCGGACCACACTTCACCGTGGCCTACCACTTCGGCATACACCGCGTCGGTAATCCCGCTGTCCAGCAGGGCGGCCAGACGCTCAAGGTCATGCGTGAAGGCGCCGATCAGCCCGTCCGCCACGTCCGCAGGCAGCAGGCCGGCAATCAGCTCACTCTGGTAACGGCGTAAGGACTGTTGCACCTGATGCGCAGAAAGGCGATCGGTCTGGCTCAGTTTCAGCCAGCTAATCAACTGGTTGGTGGTGCTGCCCGCCGCCGAGACAACCATCATGTCACCCGGCTGTGAATATTCCGTCATGATCCCTGCGACACGCAGGTAACATTTCACATCAGCAAGACTACTACCACCAAACTTGTGCAGTTGACGACCCTTCGCCCCTGCCTGCGCTATCACACTCATGATTACCCCTTGGCTGCGATCCGGAAGGCATTTTCCAGATCGGCAATTAAATCTTCAGAATCTTCAATACCGGTTGAGATCCGCAGCAGCGTCTCAGAAATCCCGGCGGCGGCACGTGCTTCGGGTGCCATACCTGCGTGCGTCATGGTCGCGGCGTGGGAGATCAAGCTTTCAACCCCACCTAATGATTCCGCCAGCGTAAACAATGACAGCCCGCTCAGGAAGCGACGCAGCGTTTGCTCGTCACCGTCCAGTTCAAAACTTAACATCGCGCCAAATCCCTTCTGCTGGCGCGCGGCAATCTCGTGCCCCTGGTTTTCCGGCAGCGATGGGTGATAGAGCTTCTTCACCAGCGGCTGGGTTTTCAGGAAATCGACAATCGCCTGGGCATTGCGCTGCGCCACTTCCATGCGCGGCGACAGCGTGCGGATACCGCGCAACAGCAGATAGCTGTCGAAGGCACCCGCGGTGACGCCAATATTATTGGCCCACCATGCCAGTTCGGTGACAACGTCGGGATCTTTGGCAATCACCACGCCCGCTACCACATCAGAATGGCCGTTCAGATATTTAGTGCATGAATGCAATACCAGATCGGCACCCAGTGCGAGTGGGTTCTGAAGGGCCGGACTGAGGAACGTATTATCCACTACACTTATCGCTCCCGCATCCCTTGCGAGCTGACAAATTTTCGCAATATCGACAACGCGCAACAATGGATTGCTTGGACTTTCCACCAGAACCAGCTTTGGTTTCTCTGCCAGCGCCTGTTTCAGCGCCTGTTCGTCGTTTTGATCGACAAACAGCACGCGATAGCAGCCGCGTTTCGCCAGGCTATCAAACAGGCGATAGCTGCCGCCGTAGCAATCGTGCGGCGCGACCAGCAGGTCACCAGGCTTCAGGAACACCGTGGTCACCAGGTGAATGGCGGACATCCCCGTATTGGTTAATACTGCACCTGCGCCACCTTCCAGCTCGGCCAGCGTACGCTGGGTCACGTCACGCGTAGGGTTGCCACGACGCGAATAATCATGCGCGCGGGGTTCATTAAATCCGGTGAAATTGTAGGTACTGGAAAGATGAATCGGCGGGACAACGCAGCCGTACTGCTCGTCATCATTTAATCCGCTACGCACTGCAATAGTGGCCTGTTTACGCGTCATGGTGAGGGCTTCCTGGCGAATGAGGTGAAAAGTCAGGCACCAGAGTAAACATTGAAAGTATGGACGTCAATACATCTGGACATCTAAACTTCTTTGCGTATAGATTGAGCAATGCGCAAATAGCCGTTAAAATTATATGCTTTAGTGCACGCTGCAGCGGCAATATCCGTGCCACGGTATCGTCTCTACGGTAAACTAGGGAAGATTGCGGTTCAAAACGGGTGGTTACAGGTTTTGCACCTTTAGATAAATGACTGAGAGGATTAAAGGTATCTCATGGCTGAATGGAGCGGCGAATATATCAGCCCATACGCTGAGCACGGTAAGAAGAGTGAACAAGTAAAGAAAATTACGGTTTCTATTCCTCTGAAGGTGTTGAAGATCCTCACCGATGAACGTACGCGTCGTCAGGTGAACAACCTGCGTCACGCGACCAACAGCGAACTGCTGTGTGAAGCGTTCCTGCATGCGTTTACCGGTCAACCGTTGCCGAACGATGAAGATCTGCGCAAAGAGCGTAGTGATGAAATTCCGGAAGAGGCGAAAGTCATCATGCGTGAACTGGGCATTGACCCGGAGACGTGGGAATACTAACTGCGGTGCGATCCCGCTGAGGTTACTCAGCGGGATGGTTTCTTAGAAGTTGTAGCCTAAACCCACGCGCAGACGCGTCTGGCGGTCGTCGCTGGTGGCGGTGTTATAGCCGGAAGAGACGTTGCCCACTTCCACAAAGGGGATCCACGAGTCGATGTTATACGCCACGCGGAAGTTATATTCGTAATCTTCTTTTTTATTGTTATACAGGTCTTCGTTGTCGGCGATTTTATAAATGCCGTTTAACTCGAACATCCAGCCATCAATATTATAACCCAGCCACATTTCCGGACGATAAACCATACGGTCATCTTTTCCGTCCGCATTGCGGCGAGTGTATTCCGTACGATAACGAAACGCCGTCCACCAGCTGTCATTAATATTATACTGCACGCGCAGATAAGGCTTATAGATGGCCATGTCATCACCCATTTCAACGGCGACGCCCGGCTGCCAGATAAAACCTTGCCAGGTAAATTGATAGCTTGCGGTATATTCGTTGCTGTTACTTTCCATATTATTAAGCGCGTCGTTAGACTGCTTGTTATCGGAGCGCGATACCGCCTCAACCGCTACGCCAAAGCCGGTGCCAAAGCGGTGGGACATGTACACACGGTCGTAGTTACGCCCATCGTCGTAATACTCGTGTCGGTAATCCACATATCCCGCCTGCGCCGCGCACGATATTAACGGAAGCACAAATAAAAGTTGCTTCAATTTCATAATATTTCCCTCGAAGTAAACGCGCCCTGAAAGCCACTGTGTCGTCATGGCAAATAAGAATGTATGACGGGCGCAGTGTAAGTTTACGAAACGAGAGAAACCTTTTATTTTTTGACACATCCATTAAAAGGTGGCAAAGAATTAAAGAAATGAAAGATGCAGTTCACTATCCGTTAAAGAATACACCAGACAAATATATTTAATAGAATGATACGTAATTAATTATTTTAGATATAAATATTAAGATATGATTTATTCAGAAGGGATATGACAGGCACAAAAAAACCGCCCGAAGGCGGTTTTTCCTGGATGCTTATTTAGCGCCCGGGATGCTGAAACGCTTGTTGAAGCGGTCAACACGGCCACCGGTTGCAACATCACGCTGCTTACCAGTGTAGAACGGGTGGCATTTGCCGCACACGTCCAGGTTCAGATCGTGGCCCACGGTAGAGCGGATCTGGATAGAGTTACCGCAAGAACAGTTTGCAGTAATCATTTCGTATTTCGGGTGAATATCTTTTTTCATGGGAGAACCTCAGTTAAGGCCGCGTCGCTCTTCCAGCCCTAACGCCAGACACCACGCGATGTTGAATGTAATTTCTCTGGCGTAATATACACCAAAGGCGGCGAATCATACAGAATTTGACCAACGTATGCAAACTGATCCGCACGCCGCTTTCACTAATGTGTATACTAACGCGCCACTTTTCAAGTCAGGAAGATTCGATGCCCGTCGCTCACGTTGCCCTGCCCGTTCCGCTTCCCCGCACCTTTGACTACCTGCTGCCCGACAGCATGAGCGCCAAAGCGGGCTGTCGCGTGACCGTGCCGTTTGGCAAACAGCAGCGCGTGGGGATTGTAGTCTCCGTCAGCGATCAAAGCGAACTGCCGCTCATTGAACTGAAGTCGGTCGTTGAGGTGCTGGACAGCGAGCCCGTTTACTCCACCAGCACCTGGCGACTGCTGCTGTGGGCGGCAGATTATTATCATCACCCGATTGGCGACGTCCTGTTCCACGCCCTGCCCATCATGCTGCGTCAGGGCAAGAGCGCCAGCCACGCGCCGATGTGGTACTGGTTTGCCACCGAGCAGGGTCAGGCGGTCGATATTAACAGCCTGAAACGCTCGCAGAAACAGCAGCAGGCCCTGGCGGCGCTGCGTCAGGGGAAAATCTGGCGGCATCAGGTCGACGAGCTTGAGGTCAGCGAAACAGCGCTACAGGCATTAAGAAAGAAAGGGCTGAGCGAACTGGCAAGCGAAGCACCTGCCCTTTACGACTGGCGCGAGAGTTTCTCCGTTTCAGGGGATCGCCTGCGTCTGAATACCGAGCAGGCCACCGCCGTGGGCGCGATTCATAGCGCTTCCGATCATTTCTCTGCCTGGCTGCTGGCAGGGGTGACGGGTTCCGGCAAAACGGAGGTCTACCTGAGCGTGCTGGAAAACGTGCTCGCTCAGGGCAAACAGGCGCTGGTGATGGTGCCGGAAATTGGCCTGACGCCGCAAACCATCGCCCGATTCCGCGAACGCTTTAACGCGCCGGTTGAGGTGCTGCACTCCGGCCTGAACGACAGCGAACGCCTCAGCGCCTGGCTGAAAGCGAAAAACGGCGAAGCGGCGATTGTGATCGGCACCCGCTCGTCGCTGTTTACGCCGTTTAAAAATCTTGGCGTTATCGTGATCGACGAAGAACACGACAGCTCCTATAAACAGCAGGAAGGCTGGCGCTATCACGCCCGCGATCTGGCTGTTTATCGCGCGCACAGTGAGCAGATCCCTATTATTCTCGGCTCCGCCACGCCTGCGCTCGAAACGCTGCACAACGTGCGCCAGCGGAAATACCACATGCTGCGCCTGACGCGTCGCGCGGGGAATGCCCGTCCGGCTATTCAACACGTGCTGGATCTCAAAGGTCAGCAGGTTCAGGCAGGGCTTGCGCCTGCCTTAATTACCCGAATGCGCCAGCATTTGCAGGCGGGCAATCAGGTGATCCTGTTCCTTAACCGACGCGGTTTCGCGCCCGCGCTGCTGTGCCACGACTGCGGCTGGATTGCCGAGTGCCCGCGCTGCGACCACTACTATACCTTCCACCAGGCCCAGCGGCATTTGCGCTGCCACCACTGCGACAGCCAGCGCCCGGTGCCGCGCCAGTGCCCGTCATGTGGTTCCACGCATATCGTGCCGGTGGGTCTGGGAACGGAACAGCTGGAACAGGCGCTTGGCCCCTTCTTCCCGGACGTGCCTATTTCGCGTATTGACCGGGACACCACCAGCCGCAAAGGCGCGCTGGAACAGCAGCTGGCGGAAGTGCATCGCGGCGGCGCGCGCATCCTGATTGGTACTCAGATGCTGGCCAAAGGCCACCACTTCCCGGACGTGACGCTGGTCGCCCTGCTGGACGTAGACGGCGCGCTGTTCTCGGCAGATTTCCGCTCAGCCGAGCGCTTCGCCCAGCTTTATACCCAGGTGGCAGGGCGTGCCGGTCGCGCCGGTAAACAGGGTGAAGTGGTGTTGCAAACGCACCATCCAGAGCACCCGTTGCTGCAAACCCTCCTGCATAAAGGCTATGACGCCTTTGCCGAGCAGGCGCTGGCCGAACGCCAGACCATGCAGCTGCCGCCGTGGACCAGCCACGTCATCATCCGCGCGGAAGATCACAACAACCAGCAGGCGCCGCTTTTCCTGCAGCAGCTGAGAAACCTCCTGCAGGCCAGCCCGCTGGTGGATAATCAGCTGTGGATTTTGGGCCCGGTGCCGGCACTCGCCCCAAAACGCGGCGGACGTTTCCGCTGGCAAATTTTACTCCAGCACCCCTCGCGTATTCGTCTTCAGCACATCGTCAGCGGCGCGCTGGTACTGATTAATACCCTGCCGGAAGCGCGAAAAGTGAAGTGGGTACTGGACGTCGATCCCATCGAAGGCTGAAGACGGATCGAAAAATTTAACGCTCCTCACACTTTTTATGAAAATTCTGTAACCGATTCCATTAACTATCTGTAAAAATGGTGATGTCAGAAGTTCGGTGTTCAGGCGAGGAGAAGACGTTGAAGTCCAGGAAAGAGGTTGCACCGGCGACCATGAAAGACGTTGCCCAGAAAGCACAAGTCTCTACGGCAACGGTATCCCGCGCATTAATGAACCCGGATAAAGTCTCCCAGGCGACCCGTAACCGGGTAGAGCAGGCTGCGCTTGAAGTGGGCTATTTCCCACAGGCGATGGGGCGTAACGTTAAACGCAATGAGTCGCGCACCATTCTGGTGATTGTGCCGGACATCTGTGACCCCTTCTTCAGCGAGATTATCCGCGGTATTGAAGTCACCGCAGCGGAACAGGGTTATCTGGTGCTGATTGGCGACTGTGCTCACCAGAATCAGCAGGAAAAAACCTTCATCGATCTCATTATCACCAAGCAGATCGACGGGATGCTGCTGCTTGGCTCGCGCCTGCCGTTTGATGCCAGCATTGAAGAGCAGCGTAATTTGCCGCCGATGGTCATGGCCAACGAGTTTGCGCCAGAGCTGGAGCTGCCGACGGTCCACATTGATAACCTCACCGCCGCGTTCAACGCCGTAAACTATCTCCAGGAGCTGGGGCATAAGCGCATTGGCTGTATTGCCGGGCCGGAAGAGATGCCGCTGTGTCATTATCGCTTGCAGGGCTACGTTCAGGCGCTGCGCCGTACCGGCGTCACCGTCGATCCGCACTACATTGCGCGCGGTGACTTTACCTTCGCCGCGGGTGGACAAGCGCTGGAGAAACTTCTGGACCTGCCTGAACCGCCAACCGCCGTATTTTGTCACAGCGACGTGATGGCGCTGGGCGCATTGTCGTACGCCAAACGCCGCGGCCTGCGGATACCGAAAGATTTATCGATCGTCGGATTCGATAATATTTCGCTTTCAGAATTTTGCGATCCGCCGCTCTCAACGGTCGCTCAGCCGCGCTATCAAATCGGCCGCGAAGCGATGCTGCTTCTGCTGGATCAGCTTCATGGTCAAACAGTTAGCAGCGGCTCGCGGTTGCTGGACTGCGAACTGATTGTTCGCGGCACTACCCAGGCATTGACTTAAAGTAAACGTCTTTCGGATACCCTTATCTGGTCAAAGCCCCGCCGCTTAAGTAACATGGCGGACTGACGAACGAATAAATACAGCGAAACGATAGTGGCACAACGAGATTATGTACGTCGCGGCCAGCCGGCACCTTCGCGACGCAAAAAGAGTAGCTCAAGGAAAAAGCAACGTAACCTGCCTGCTGTCTCGCCAGCAATGGTCGCTATTGCTGCGGCTGTAGTCGTCGCCTTTATTGGTGGCCTGTACTTTATCACGCACCATAAAAAAGAAGAGTCTGAGGCGCTTCAGGCCAGTAAAGTTGCCGGAAATGGCCTTCCTCCTAAGCCTGAAGAGCGCTGGCGCTATATCAAAGAGCTGGAAAGCCGTCAGCCTGGGGTGCGTGCGCCAACCGAACCTTCTGCGGGTGGTGAAGTGCAGAATGCGAATCAGCTGACGGATGAACAGCGTCAGCTGCTGGCACAAATGCAGGCCGATATGCGCCAGCAGCCTACGCAGCTGAACGAAGTGCCGTGGAATGAGCAGACCCCGGCGCAGCGCCAGCAAACGCTGCAGCGACGTCAGGCGCAACAGCAGATTCAGCAACAGCAACAACAGCAGCAGCAATGGGCGCAAACCCAGCCGGTGCAGCAGCCGAAAGCACAGCCGCGGGTAACGGAACAGCCATACCAGCAGCAGACGCGTACGGTGCAGTCTCAGCCTGTGCAACAGCCGCCGAAAACGCAGCCACAGAAACAGGCGGCTCAGCCGTATCAGGATCTGCTCCAGACGCCAGCGCATACCACCGCGCAGCAGCCGAAAACGCAGCAGGCCGCGCCGGTCACCAAAGAGACCGAAGCGCCGAAGCAGACGGCGGAGAAAAAAGATGAACGCCGCTGGATGGTACAGTGCGGTTCGTTCAAAGGTGCCGAGCAGGCGGAAACGGTACGTGCTCAGCTGGCCTTTGAAGGGTTTGATTCGCGTATTACCACCAATAACGGCTGGAATCGCGTGGTGATTGGTCCGGTCAAAGGCAAAGAAAATGCCGATGGCACCATTTCACGTTTGAAAGTGGCCGGCCACACAAACTGCATTCGACTCGCCTCCGGGGGTTGAAACCCCCAAAATCCCCCCCATCTATCATTTAATTCAGCCCTGAGCACAGGCTCAGGGCTTCTGTTTCCCGATTCTGTAACCAGGGGGTCTGCTCGTGACAACAATAGTAAGTGTACGCCGTAACGGCCATGTGGTAATCGCCGGTGATGGCCAGGCCACGCTGGGTAATACCGTCATGAAAGGCAACGTGAAGAAAGTGCGCCGCCTCTACAACGACAAAGTGATCGCCGGTTTTGCAGGCGGCACGGCGGATGCCTTCACGCTGTTTGAACTGTTTGAACGCAAACTGGAAATGCACCAGGGTCATCTGGTGAAAGCTGCCGTTGAGCTGGCAAAAGACTGGCGTACCGACCGCATGCTGCGCAAGCTCGAAGCGCTGCTGGCGGTAGCCGATGAAACCGCCTCGCTGATCATCACCGGTAACGGTGACGTGATTCAGCCGGAAAATGACCTGATTGCCATCGGCTCTGGCGGCCCTTATGCCCAGGCTGCAGCCCGCGCGCTGTTGGAAAATACCGACATGAACGCGCGTGATATCGCGGTGAAGGCGTTGGATATTGCAGGCGATATCTGCATTTATACCAACCACAACCACACCATCGAAGAATTGACCTCCAAAGCGTAAGGATCTCCCATGTCTGAAATGACCCCACGCGAAATTGTCAGCGAACTGAACAAACACATTATCGGCCAGGATAACGCCAAGCGTTCCGTGGCAATCGCTCTGCGTAACCGCTGGCGTCGTATGCAGCTTGACGAAGAGCTGCGCCACGAAGTAACGCCGAAAAACATTCTGATGATCGGCCCGACCGGCGTCGGTAAAACCGAAATCGCCCGTCGTCTGGCGAAGCTGGCTAACGCACCGTTCATCAAAGTGGAAGCCACCAAGTTCACCGAAGTGGGCTATGTGGGTAAAGAAGTGGACTCCATCATCCGCGATCTGACCGACTCGGCGATCAAGATGGTGCGCGTCCAGGCGATCGAGAAAAACCGCTACCGTGCGGAAGAGATGGCGGAAGAGCGCATTCTCGACGTGCTGATCCCACCGGCAAAAAACAACTGGGGCCAGGCAGAACAGCAGGCGGAACCGTCCGCTGCGCGCCAGGCATTCCGCAAGAAGCTGCGTGAAGGCCAGCTGGACGACAAAGAGATTGAGATCGATCTCGCTGCCGCGCCAATGGGTGTGGAAATCATGGCACCTCCGGGCATGGAAGAGATGACCAGCCAGCTGCAGTCCATGTTCCAGAACCTGGGCGGCCAGAAGCAGAAAGCGCGTAAGCTGAAAATTAAAGACGCGATGAAGCTGCTGATTGAAGAAGAAGCGGCGAAGCTGGTAAACCCGGAAGAGCTGAAGCAGGATGCTATCGACGCAGTTGAGCAGCACGGCATCGTGTTTATCGACGAAATCGACAAAATATGTAAGCGCGGCGGCAACAGCTCCGGCCCGGACGTGTCCCGCGAAGGCGTTCAGCGCGACCTGCTGCCGCTGGTTGAAGGCTGCACCGTCTCCACCAAGCACGGCATGGTGAAAACGGACCACATCCTGTTTATCGCTTCCGGTGCGTTCCAGGTTGCCAGCCCGTCGGATCTGATCCCCGAACTGCAGGGCCGTCTGCCTATCCGCGTTGAGCTGCAGGCGCTGACCACCGAAGATTTCGAACGTATCCTGACCGAGCCTAACGCCTCTGCTACCGTACAGTACAAAGCGCTGATGGCGACCGAAGGCGTGAACCTCGAGTTCACCGAAGACGGTATCAAACGTATCGCCCAAGCCGCATGGCAGGTCAACGAAACCACCGAGAACATCGGTGCGCGTCGCCTGCATACCGTGCTGGAACGCCTGGTAGAAGATATCTCTTACGACGCGAGCGACCTTAACGGTCAAACCGTTATCATTGACGCAGAATATGTGAGTAAACATCTGGATGCGTTAGTGGCAGATGAAGATCTGAGCCGTTTTATCCTATAATCGCGGTTACTGGATTCTCATCACGTTTAATGGGGGCTAATGCCCCCATTTTTATTGGCTAAATACTTATGACTGACATCAGCCGTACGCAGGCGTGGCTCGAAAGTCTGCGCCCTAAAACACTTCCTCTGGCCTTTGCCGCGATTATCGTCGGCACCGCCCTTGCCTGGTGGCAGGGTTATTTTGATCCGCTGGTCGCCGCGCTGGCATTGATTACCGCTGGCCTGCTGCAAATTCTCTCCAATCTCGCTAACGACTACGGCGACGCGGTAAAAGGCAGCGACAAGCCGGACCGCATAGGGCCACTGCGCGGAATGCAGAAAGGGGTGATTACCCAGGCGCAGATGAAACGCGCGCTGATTATCACCGTAGTGCTGATCTGCGTATCCGGCCTGGCGCTGGTGACGGTGGCGTCTAAGACCACCAGCGATTTTATTGGCTTCCTGGTGCTGGGTTTATTGGCCATTATCGCGGCCATCACCTACACCGTCGGCACGCGTCCTTACGGTTATATTGGGCTCGGTGATATCTCCGTACTGGTTTTCTTCGGCTGGCTGAGCGTGATGGGCAGTTGGTACTTACAGGCGCATACGGTCATCCCTGCCCTGTTCCTGCCCGCAACCGCCTGCGGCCTGCTGGCGACGGCGGTGCTCAACATCAACAACCTGCGCGACATCGACAGCGATCGCGAGAACGGCAAAAATACCCTGGCGGTTCGTCTGGGGCCGGTCAATGCCCGCCGCTATCATGCCTGCCTGCTCATTGGCGCGCTGGTTTGTCTGGCGCTGTTTAACCTGATTTCCTTGCAGAGCCTGTGGGGCTGGCTGTTTGTACTTGCCGCGCCGCTGCTGATTAAGCAGGCCCGCTTTGTGATGCGTGAAATCAGCCCGTCCGCCATGCCGCCAATGCTGGAGCGCACGGTAAAAGGCGCGCTGCTGACTAACCTGTTGTTCGTCATCGGGATTGTTTTAAGCCAGACGCTGCGTTAGCTGACAAATATCAATTAACAATTGATGATTTTGCCAACAACGCATTTCGCACGATATACTGAACACATTCGCAGCAACTGAGCGTTAAACCTATGAAATACGATACCTCCGAGCTTTGTGACATCTACCAGGAAGATGTCAACGTCGTTGAACCGCTGTTCTCCAACTTTGGTGGGAGGTCGTCGTTTGGCGGTCAAATCGTCACGGTGAAATGTTTCGAGGACAACGGGTTGCTGTACGATCTGCTCGAACAGAATGGCCGCGGCCGCGTTCTTGTGGTCGACGGCGGCGGTTCCGTGCGCCGTGCATTAATTGATGCTGAACTGGCAGGCATTGCCGTCCAGAATGAGTGGGAAGGCCTTGTGGTGTACGGTTCCGTGCGTCAGGTGGACGATCTGGAAGACCTGGATATCGGGATTCAGGCCATCGCGGCCATACCGGTAGGGGCGGCAGGTGACGGCATCGGCGAAAGCGACGTGCGCGTCAATTTCGGCGGCGTGACCTTCTTCTCCGGGGACCATCTTTACGCTGATAATACCGGCATTATCCTTTCCGAGGATGCACTGGATATCGAGTAGTAAAAACCGTAAGCGTGAACCATAAAAAAACCGCCAACAGCAATGTGGCGGTTTTTTTTGTCCCTCGGGATTCGCGGTCCGTTGGGAAGTTTTGCAGACTAACACCAAGGAGCTTGATCATACTCTCGTCCAAACCTTGGGCAACCCCTCAGAACCTTTATAAAATCCTAATTGTCTATGAATACCTTAACTCCACGGTTGATGCTCATTATGATGCAGCGTCCCTTTCCGCCATCTCGCAAATGGGCATCGGTCCAGGGAAAGGTCTATTCACTACCGTAAAGCAGGCTAACACCAGGGCTTGTGTCCACCGACTTATCACCGGTGGTGAACGGTGGAGCGGTTAGCTGCAGGGACCGCATAATGAAACGCTATTTATGTATCGCGTTCATTGTCGCCAGCGTACTCGTTGTAAAGAGTGATGAACCGAATGTGTTGATTGCTCTTACTATGACAGCGCAGGACAAGTAGCGTTAAGGCCGCCTTTGGCGGCCTTTTTTATGGTTATCGCCGACTGACATCAAACCATAAAAAAAGCCGGGTGGCGGCTTCGCCTTACCCGGCCTACTCAGTAATCCCAATCGGAATTAGACCTCTTCCATACGTCCCAGCAGCGCCTGCAGGCGATCCTGCCAGCCGTTCTGCTGTTCGCGCAGCTGGTTGTTTTCGCGCTCCAGTTCTTCGCGGCCGTGCTGAGCGTTCTGAACTTCCTGCGCCAGGCTGTTGTTCTTCTCTTTCAGCTCTTCAATTTCCATCTGCAGCAGGGTGATGGTGTCAATCGCCTGCTGTACTTTCGATTCCAGTTTCTCAAACACTTCTAAAGACATGATGCTACCTCTCCTGAATTGCAAGGCGACGCTTTAACATAAACGCGCACGACATATACCGTCGATTGTATGGAGCGCGGCGCTCTGTGTCCAGCGACACACCGCGCAGATCGCGGTTTGCAACACTTTTAGGTCTGGTCCTGGTGCGTTCGCGTCATATACCCCTAAATTGTTAACTGATTCGTTAATGAAATGATTCAGCTCACATTCCTGTACTGATGCAAAAATGTGCTTTATGGCGCGAAAACGCTCATTTTATTGACGCAGACCACACATTTTGATTTCGATATTTCTCGTTTTTGCTCGTTAACGATAAATTAACACTATGTCTACAGGACATCGTGGCTGTCACGGGCGGTCATGCTAACAATAAACATCAATTTCTTCAGGATTCCGATTATGAGTCAGACATCAACCTTAAAAGGCCAGTGCATTGCCGAGTTCCTTGGTACCGGGTTGTTGATATTCTTCGGAGTGGGCTGTGTCGCTGCACTGAAAGTGGCGGGTGCCAGTTTTGGTCAGTGGGAAATCAGTATCATCTGGGGTCTGGGCGTGGCGATGGCCATCTACCTAACCGCAGGAGTGTCTGGTGCACATCTTAACCCGGCGGTGACAATCGCACTGTGGCTGTTCGCGTGCTTCGACGGACGCAAAGTTGTACCTTTCATTTTTTCTCAGTTTGCCGGCGCGTTTTGCGCAGCGGCGTTAGTTTACGGGCTTTATTACAATCTTTTCATCGACTTCGAACAGACGCATCATATGGTACGCGGCAGCGTCGAAAGTCTGGATCTGGCGGGCATCTTCTCAACCTACCCTAACCCGCATATCAATTTTGTGCAGGCGTTCGCAGTTGAAATGGTGATTACCGCTATTCTGATGGGCGTTATCCTGGCGCTGACCGACGACGGAAACGGCATTCCGCGCGGCCCGCTGGCACCTCTGCTGATTGGTTTGCTGATTGCGGTGATTGGCGCATCCATGGGTCCGCTGACCGGATTCGCGATGAACCCGGCACGTGATATCGGACCAAAAGCGTTCGCCTTTATCGCAGGCTGGGGCGACGTCGCCTTCACCGGCGGCAAAGACATTCCTTACTTCCTGGTACCGCTGTTTGCGCCGGTTGTCGGGGCTGCGCTGGGTGCGTTTAGCTATCGAAAATTAATTGGTCGCCACTTACCGTGCGACACCTGTGTGGAAGAGGAGAAGGAAACGACTTCTACCGCACAACAAAAAGCTTCGCTGTAATCTGACTACGGGACACATACCATGACCGAAAAAAAATATATCGTTGCGCTCGACCAGGGCACTACCAGCTCCCGCGCTGTCGTAATGGATCATGACGCGAACATCGTCAGCGTGTCACAGCGCGAATTTGAGCAAATTTATCCTCGTCCAGGCTGGGTAGAACACGATCCGATGGAGATTTGGGCGTCACAAAGCTCCACGCTGGTCGAAGTGCTGGCGAAAGCCGATATCAGTTCCGACGAGATTGCCGCGATTGGTATTACCAACCAGCGTGAAACCACCGTTGTCTGGGAGCGCGAAACCGGTAAGCCTATTTACAACGCCATCGTCTGGCAGTGCCGCCGTACCGCAGAAATTTGCGAAAAGCTGAAGCGCGAGGGCATGGAAGATTACATCCGTAGCGCAACAGGCCTGGTGATTGACCCGTATTTCTCCGGTACCAAAGTGAAATGGATCCTCGACCACGTGGAAGGTTCACGCGAGCGTGCTAAACGCGGCGAGCTGCTGTTCGGCACCGTCGATACCTGGCTTATCTGGAAAATGACCCAGGGACGCGTTCACGTCACCGACTACACCAACGCCTCGCGTACCATGCTGTTCAACATCAACACCCTGGAGTGGGATGACAAGATGCTGGACGCGCTGGACATTCCGCGCGCGATGCTGCCTGAAGTGCGTAAGTCTTCAGAAGTGTACGGCCAGACCAACATCGGCGGTAAAGGCGGCACCCGTATTCCTATCGCCGGTATCGCCGGTGACCAGCAGGCGGCGCTGTTCGGCCAGCTGTGCGTCAAGGAAGGGATGGCGAAGAACACCTACGGCACCGGCTGCTTTATGCTGATGAACACCGGCGAGAAAGCGGTGAAATCAGAAAACGGCCTGCTGACCACCATCGCGTGTGGTCCACGCGGCGAAGTGAACTATGCGCTGGAAGGTGCGGTGTTCATGGCGGGCGCATCCATTCAGTGGCTGCGCGACGAGATGAAGCTGATCAGCGATGCGTTCGATTCCGAGTACTTCGCGACCAAAGTGAAAGACACCAACGGCGTGTACGTGGTGCCTGCGTTCACCGGTCTGGGCGCGCCGTACTGGGATCCGTATGCACGCGGCGCGATTTTCGGCCTGACGCGCGGTGTGAACTCTAACCACATTATTCGCGCCACCCTGGAATCCATCGCCTACCAGACGCGCGACGTGCTGGAAGCGATGCAGGCTGACTCCGGCATTCGTCTGCACGCCCTGCGCGTGGACGGCGGCGCGGTAGCGAATAACTTCCTGATGCAGTTCCAGTCCGACATTCTGGGCACCCGCGTTGAGCGCCCTGAAGTGCGTGAAGTGACGGCGCTGGGCGCGGCGTACCTTGCCGGTCTGGCGGTCGGCTTCTGGCAGAACCTGGACGAGCTGCAGGAAAAAGCGGTTATCGAACGCGAATTCCGCCCAGGCATCGAAACCACCGAGCGTAACTTCCGCTACAGCGGCTGGAAAAAAGCGGTGAAACGCGCCCTGGCGTGGGAAGAGCACGAAGAGTAATGGTCCTGAATCCCCTCTCCCCTGGGGAGAGGGTGTTTTAAGTCCCCTCGCCCCTTTGGGGAGAGGGTTAGGGTGAGGGGAGTACAGACCGCACCTTACCCACTCTGTGATAAACTTCGTGCAATTCCTTTTGATTGCACGAGTACCTCATGAAACGTGAACTTGCTATCGAGTTTTCCCGCGTCACCGAAGCAGCCGCCCTCGCAGGCTATAAATGGCTGGGTCGTGGCGACAAAAATACCGCAGACGGCGCAGCCGTCCATGCCATGCGCATTGTGCTTAACCAGGTCAACATCGACGGCACCATCGTGATCGGCGAAGGCGAGATCGACGAAGCGCCGATGCTCTACATCGGTGAAAAAGTCGGTACCGGCAAAGGCGATGCCGTGGATATCGCGGTTGACCCGATCGAAGGCACCCGCATGACGGCGATGGGCCAGGCGAACGCCCTGGCAGTGCTGGCGGTGGGCGATAAAGGCTGCTTCCTCAATGCGCCGGATATGTACATGGAAAAGCTGATTGTCGGCCCTGGCGCGAAAGGCGCAATCGACCTTAGCCTGCCGCTGGAAGAGAACCTGCACAACATCGCCAAAGCCCTGGGCAAACCCATTAGCGAACTTACCGTGACTATTCTGGCAAAACCGCGCCACGACGCCACCATCGCGCAGATGCAAAAGCTCGGCGTGCGCGTGTTTGCCATTCCGGACGGTGACGTTGCCGCCTCGATCCTGACCTGTATGCCGGACAGCGAAGTCGACGTGCTGTACGGCATCGGCGGCGCGCCGGAAGGTGTGGTCTCAGCGGCAGTGATCCGCGCGCTGGACGGCGATATGCAGGCGCGTCTGCTGCCCCGCCATGAGGTGAAAGGCGACAGCGAAGAGAACCGCCGTATAGGCGAAGACGAGCTGGCGCGCTGCGAAGCGATGGGCATCGAGGCCAATAAAGTGCTGGCTCTGGACGAGATGGCGCGCAGCGACAACGTTATCTTCTCCGCCACCGGCATCACCAAAGGCGATCTGCTGGACGGCATTACCCGCAAGGGCAACATGGCGACCACTGAAACGCTGCTGATCCGCGGCAAATCACGCACCATTCGCCGCATCCAGTCTATCCACTATCTCGATCGTAAAGACCCGGACGTGCAGACGCATATTCTGTAAAACCGTTTGATCGATAGAGCTTTCCGGCCCTAACGGGCTGGAAATTGTCACCACAAGTACGGAAGATAGAACAGAGAAACAGCACAGGAGAAGATCATGGCGGACTGGGTAACAGGTAAAGTCACAAAGGTACAGTTCTGGACCGATGCGCTATTTAGTCTCACCGTACATGCTCCCGTTCACCCGTTTAAAGCCGGGCAATTTGCGAAGCTGGGGCTGGACGTCGACGGCGAGCGCGTGCAGCGCGCCTACTCTTACGTTAACGCGCCTGATAACCCGGATCTCGAGTTCTATCTGGTCACCGTTCCTGACGGTAAGCTCAGCCCGCGCCTTGCCGCCCTAAAGCCCGGCGACGAGGTGCAAATTGTGAGTGAAGCGGCAGGCTTCTTTGTGCTCGAAGAGATCCCTGACTGTGACACGCTCTGGATGCTGGCAACCGGTACGGCCATCGGCCCTTATCTCTCTATTTTGCAGTACGGCAAAGATCTGGAGCGCTTTAAAAACATCGTGCTGGTTCACGCTGCGCGCTACGCCGCAGACCTGAGCTATTTGCCGCAGATGCAGGCGCTTGAACAGCAGTACGGCGGGAAGTTAAAGATTCAGACGGTGGTCAGCCGTGAGACCGTAGCAGGAGCGCTTACCGGTCGCGTCCCGGCGTTAATTGAGAGTGGAGCCCTGGAAGACGCGGTGGGTTTGCCGCTGAATGCTGAAACCAGCCACGTCATGCTGTGTGGCAACCCGCAGATGGTACGTGACACGCAGCAGCTTCTGAAGGATACCCGGCAGATGACGAAACATCTTCGCCGCCGACCGGGCCATATGACCGCCGAACACTACTGGTGATCAGCGGTATTTCACCTCAACGGTGTCTTTACCGTATTTGTTTTCGTTCTGGGTGCCAATAAACGCGCCCAGATCGACAATCATCATCACGAAGATGACCGACGGCAGCAGCCTGCCCACGACCCACGGCAGGATGGACGGAAGCATCGCCCAGTTTCCCGCCACCAGCATCCACGCCAGAATAATCAGAAATGCCCACGCGCCGGAACGTCCGCGATCGTGCAGGCGCTTTACGACAACCGCCGCCGTTGGCCATAGCAGGCAGACCAGCGCAAAGGCCGCCGTTTGCGTGCTCAGCCATGCATTGTAAGCAACGAAAAACAGAAGCAGCATGGCGACAATCCACGTCACCATCCAGATCCAGAAATCACGGCGTCCAATACGCCCTTTGAACGAAAACAGCCACTGCTGTATGGTCATGTAAGGTTCCTTATTATCGTATAGCGTGCATTTTACCCTGGAGTTGTGACCTTTTGACAAGCCGACCAGATATCGTTTTAATCATGAGCACTTACGGCCAGGGGCAATGTTGATGAAAAGTTCGGCACGTTCTCTCTTCCTGTGTTTAGCGCTGCTCAGCGTGGGTTATCCCCTGCACGCCGCCGAAACCACTGCCCCGACCACAGCACCGTATCTGCTGGCGGGCGCGCCGTCGTTCGATCAATCCATCAGCCAGTTTCGTGAAACCTTCAATCAGACCAACCCCACGCTGCCGCTGGATGAGTTTCGCGCCATTGATGGCTCCCGCGACACGCCTACCCTGACCCGCGCGGCAAGCAAGATTAACGAGAATTTGTATGCCTCCACGGCGCTGGAGCGCGGTACGTTAAAAATCAAAAGCATGCAAATCACCTGGCTACCGATACAGGGGCCAGAGCAGAAAGCCGCTAAGGCGAAAGCGCTGGAGTACATGAGCGCGGTATTGCAGGCCTTTACCCCTGCGCTGACGAAAAAGCAAAGTCAGCAAAAGCTGCAAAAACTCCTTACCGCCGGTAAAAACAAGCGTTACTACGCCGATACCGAAGGCGCGATCCGCTATGTTGTGGCGGACAACGGCGAAAAAGGACTGACCTTCGCTGTTGAACCGATTAAGCTGGCACTATCTGACACTCTCGGCGGGGCGAATTAATGACAAAAAGCAAAGCCTTTCGAGGGAAAATCTCTATACTGATTCACAGACCATGCTGCCCGACAGGGTGGCCATATTCCTTAATTCGCTTATTTAGCGTGGAGAATTGAAATGCGACATCCTTTAGTGATGGGTAACTGGAAACTGAACGGCAGCCGCCACATGGTAAACGAGCTGGTTGCGAACCTGCGTAAAGAGCTGGCTGGCGTGACGGGCTGCGCGGTTGCTATCGCTCCGCCGGATATGTACCTGGATCTGGCTAAACACGCCGCTGACGGCAGCCACATCATTCTGGGCGCGCAGAACGTTGACGTTAACCTGTCTGGCGCGTTCACCGGTGAAACCTCCGCTGAAATGCTGAAAGATATCGGCGCGAAATACATCATCATCGGCCACTCCGAGCGTCGCACCTATCACAAAGAATCAGATGAGTTCATCGCGAAGAAATTTGCCGTGTTGAAAGAGCAGGGTCTGATCCCGGTTCTGTGCATCGGTGAAACCGAAGCGGAAAACGAAGCGGGTAAAACCGAAGAAGTGTGCGCACGTCAGATCGACGCCGTGCTGAAAACCCAGGGCGCGGCAGCGTTCGAAGGCGCGGTTATCGCATACGAGCCAGTCTGGGCGATCGGTACCGGCAAATCTGCAACCCCTGCGCAGGCTCAGGCGGTTCACAAATTCATTCGTGACCACATTGCTAAAGCCGACGCGAAGGTCGCTGAGCAAGTGATTATTCAGTACGGCGGTTCCGTAAACGCTTCCAACGCTGCTGAGCTGTTCACCCAGCCAGACATCGATGGCGCGCTGGTTGGCGGTGCATCCCTGAAAGCTGACGCTTTCGCGGTGATCGTTAAAGCGGCAGAAGCGGCTAAACAGGCGTAATTGCCTTGTGGCGGGTGGCGCTTGCGCTTACCCGCCCTACAAAAACCCTACAACCTACCCAACACGCTAAACCACAGATAATCCAGCGGCAGCAGCACCAGCCAGGTTGCCACCGCCAGCGCGAGACACAGCACCATCCCCGCCCTTGCAGGCACCTTCCCGAGCCCCATTGCCACCACAATCGGCGACGCCTGATACGGCAGCAGCGGCGTGGAATAGCCCAGCACCTGAATCATGATCACCGACAGCAGCGGGAAACCGGTCGCGTCCGAGAAGCTCTGAGCCAGGGTGGTGTACAGCGCCGGAACGCCGTTGGCGGTCATAATGAAGTTGAGCGCAGTGGTAATACCGGTCAGCGCCAGGAAACTGGTGAACGGTCTGTCGGCATCCAGCGGCATAATACGCAGCAACGCCTCGCCCACCGCCGCTCCGATACCGGTTTGCGTCACCACGATCGCAAGCCCAAGGATACCCGCGACGTAAATGCAGGTACGCATGTTCACGCCCGCTGAAAACTCGTCCCCGGTGATAAAGCCAACGCGCGGCAGCATGACGATGATCGACGCCGCCAGCCCCGTCCACGCGGGCCCCACGCCGTGCCAGCTCTCCGTCACCCACATCCCCAGCACCACCGCCAGCAGCCAGGCAAGACGTTTTTCATCCCGCCCCATAGGCTCAGACGGCGCCTGTTCCTTCTGCGGTTTCGGGCTACCGGGAAATAGCCAGCAGATGAGGCCAATCAGGATCAGGCCTTTGAGAATGCCCAGCACCGGCGTGTGCAGCAGCAGATACGGGACATAGTTCAGATGGATGCCGTACGAGCCTTCCGCCGCACCGCTCATCACCAGATTAGGGACGTTAGCAGGCAGGATAGTCGCCGAAAGCTGGAAAGTCCCGAACCCCACGGCCAGCGCCAGCCCATACCAGGCCCGGGAGCCGTCGGCGATACCGGCGCGTTTTGCCATCGCCGCAACAATCGGCATCAGCAGCGCAATACGCCCCATGTTCGACGGCATCACAAACGCCAGCGCATAGCTCAGCAGCACCACGCTCGCCACCATCAACACCCAGGAGTCGGTGAGCTTTGACGACAGCGCCCGGGCGGCCCTGTCCGCCAGTCCGGTTTTACGGATCGCCACGCCGAGCACAAAGCCGCTGAATACCAGCCAGAAAGCCGAGGAGGCAAAACCGCCGAAGATGACCTCCGGCGGGGCGATTCTGGCGGTCATCGCCGCCGTGAAGAACAGCAGCGCGGTGATAAATTCCGGCAATAGCGACGTCGCCCACAGCACGATGGTGACGCCAACGATCAGTGAGGGCAGCAGCAGAGGATGCGTTAACCAGAGCGACATACCTGTCTCCTGTAGAATTTTTCAGCAAGTCTACGGTGACAGGCAGCCCGAGTAAACGCGATTTATGGTGGGGTTACTTCAGGATAGCGCATTGATGATCCTGCAATTCCTCTGCCGACGCGCGGTTGAGCATCAGCAGATTTCGCTCGGTCGCCAGCAAAACAAACGAACCGTCCGACTGCTGCGCCATCGCCAGGGCAAAGCGCCCCATATGGTCGCGCGCTTCCGGCAGCTCTTCTGCCAGCATCATAAACGGGCTGCGCTGGACCAGTTCATTCTCCGTCACCCGGCGAGCAAGATACTCATGTCCTTCCAGCCCCCCAGGAAGAGGCAGCCACTGGGTGCTGATTTCTCCCTGTGCCGCGTTGAGCTTCTCGCGCACGTCCGGGCGCAGGCAGGAGATATGAATATGGAAATGGTTCTGCGTACGACCCGTCGGGGAGTTAATCGTCAGCGAAATGGCGCTGTCAGGCACCTCGGAGCCACGCTTCAGGGTCATAAAGCTGCGCGACTGCCACGCCAGCCAGAAAAAGTTCGGCGTATGCGCTTCGGTCAACAGCGGGCTCTCGGTACCGTTGATGCGATATGTCGGCATCAGCAGGTACTGCAGCGGCCCGTTGCGATCTTTAAATACCACATAGCCTGCATCCGTTTTCACCTGCGCACACGGTGCCGGGTTACGGTTCTGGATCTGATTCGGCACACACTGGTCGAGAACGATATGTCGCAACGCATTCGGATTACCCGCCTTCATCCAGTACCAGCCGCCTGCGGCAAGGGCGATGACAATGAGGATCAATAAGATAATTTTTTTCACAACGCGTTCCCTGTTTTCAATAGAGGCAAAAGAGTAACGCAAAATGATGACCAAATAAAAAACCCGGCGGATTTCTCACGCCGGGTTACCGTGTCATTGGCTAAGGGTTAGCGCTGGCTGATCTGGTCGAAAGTGCCGCCGTTAGAGAAGTGCTCTTTCTGCGCTTTCGTCCAGCCGCCGAACTCGTCATCAATGGTGAAGAGCTTCAGTTTCGGGAATACGCTGTCGTATTTCTTCGCAACGGCCGGATCGCGTGGGCGATAGAAGTTTTTCGCCGCAATTTCCTGGCCTTCCGGCGAGTAGAGATACTTCAAGTAAGCTTCCGCCACCGCTTTGGTGTCTTTCTTCTCAACCACTTTATCGACCACGGAGACGGTCGGTTCAGCCAGAATAGATTCGCTCGGCGTCACGATCTCGAATTTGTCTTTACCCAGCTCGTGGGTCGCCAGCAGGGCTTCGTTTTCCCATGCGATCAGCACGTCGCCAATCCCGCGCTCGACGAAGGTGTTGGTGGCGCCACGCGCGCCGGAGTCCAGCACCTCGACGTTTTTATACAGCGCTTTCACGAATTCCTGCGCTTTGGCCTGGTCGCCATTGTTGTGGTGCAGCGCGTAGCCCCACGCGCCCAGGTAGTTCCAGCGAGCGCCGCCAGAGCTTTTCGGGTTCGGGGTAATCACAGAAACGCCCGGTTTGATCAGGTCGTTCCAGTCATGGATCTGTTTCGGGTTGCCTTTACGTACCAGGAAAACAATGGTCGACGTGTATGGCGCGGAGTTATCCGGCAGGCGTTTGATCCAGTTTTTGTCGATGCGGCCACGCTCGGCGATCGCGTCAACGTCGTAGGCCAGCGCCAGGGTCACCACGTCGGCTTCAATCCCGTTGATAACCGAGGTCGCCTGCTTGCCAGAACCACCGTGAGACTGGCGAACCACGACATTGTCACCGGTTTCCTGCTTCCAGTGTGCTGCAAACGCTTTGTTGTACTGCTCGTACAGTTCACGCGTCGGGTCGTATGACACGTTCAGTAACTGGATGTCCTTTGCCAGAACGCTGGTCGATGCCAGCAATAATGTAAAACCCACGCCCCATTTATTCATCGCCCAGCTCTCTTATGTAGTGTTTTGATGAATGCAGCGTGCCAGAAAGCGAATCGAGGATTAAAGAATAAAAAAAGATTGGCTATAACGTAGTGGAATAAAAAAGCGTGCGCGCATAAAAAAGCCGGGTGGCGGCTACGCCTTACCCGGCCTACGAGTCGTGCTTTTGTAGGCCCGGTAAGCGCAGCGCCACCGGGCAACAGAGCCGATCAGTACAGTTTTTTCGCGCAGTCCAGCCAGTCACCTTTGAACGGACGCTTCATGTTTTCAATCGCGTCGATGATGTCATGGTGAACCAGTTTTTCGTTCTGAATACCGACGCAGCGGCCGCCGTGACCCTGCAGCAGCAGATCGATAGCGTACGCGCCCATACGGGACGCCAGAATACGGTCATAAGGGCCAGGGGAACCGCCACGCTGGATGTGACCCAGTACGGTCGCGCGGGTTTCGCGTTTGGTTTCGGCTTCGATGTACTTCGCCAGCTCGTCAACGTCACAGATGTGCTCGGTGATAGCCACGATCGCGTGTTTTTTACCTTTCGCGATGCCCGCTTTGATTTCAGCCACCAGATCTTCACGGCTAAATTCGACTTCTGGCACGACGATAAATTCGCAACCGCCCGCAATGGCTGCCGCCAGCGTCAGGTCGCCGCAGTAACGGCCCATCACTTCAACGATAGAGATACGCTGGTGAGAAGACGAGGTGTCACGCAGACGGTCAATCGCTTCAACAACGGTACCCAGTGCAGTAAAGAAGCCGATAGTGTAGTCAGTACCTTTGATGTCGTTGTCGATGGTGCCCGGCAGACCGATGCACGGGAAACCCATTTCGGTCAGACGTTTTGCACCCATGTAGGAGCCGTCACCACCGATAACCACCAGGGCGTCCAGGCCGCGTTTCTTCATGTTTTCGATAGCCACTTCACGAACGTGTTCATCACGGAATTCCGGGAAGCGTGCAGAACCGAGGAAAGTACCGCCACGGTTGATCATGTCAGACACGCTGTAACGGTCGAGCTGAACCATACGATCTTCATACAGGCCCAGATAACCGTCATAAACGCCAAAAACTTCCAGGCCTTCCGTCAGCGCTGCACGGACAACACCACGAATTGCCGCGTTCATGCCCGGCGCATCACCGCCGCTTGTCAACACACCGATTTTCTTAATCATGACTACCTCTGAACTTAGGAATGCAAAATTGAAATCTGTTGCCGGAAGAAACTTATCGACCAACGAATACTGCAAATAGTATATCAATCCCTTCCAGCTGAATTGATTCAGGTCAGACCAAATGGCGGTAATTTATACACAAAATGCTGGCCTGGCTCACTTTTTTACAACGAATTACGAAAGCCCAACATGACCGGGTACAACCGAGCAGGGATCCTGGTGAATGATGACGTCTGAACCAGGAAAACGCTGCAAAATCGCCTGCTCGACCTGCTCAGCAATAACGTGAGCCTGTACCAGTGGCAGGTTGTCTTCCATTTCAATATGAATCTGAATAAAGCGGGTCGGCCCTGACTGCCGCGTTCGAAGATCGTGTGCACCGCTGACGCCAGGCCAGGAGGTCACAATAGAAAAAATTTCATTACGTTCTGAGTCAGGGAGGGCGCGGTCAAGCAGTGATTGCACCGCTTCATACCCCATCCGCAGGGCACTATATAAAATATAGATACCAATCCCTAACGCAAACAACGCATCGGCGCGATGCCAGCCATACCAGGCCAGACCGAGCGCAATAAGAATAGCCCCATTCATCATAACATCAGATTGATAATGAAGCATATCCGCCCGTACTGCCTGACTTTGCGTTTTGCGAACAACCCAGCGCTGGAACGTTACCAGAACAAGTGTGCATATAAGCGCAACGATCGTCACAATCACGCCCACGCCGGGATCGTTCATCGGTGTCGGCGAGACGAGATGCTGAATGCCGGTAAGAAACAGGAAAAGCGCAGAACCTGAAATGAACATACTTTGCGCCAGCGCGGCCAGCGACTCCGCTTTGCCATGACCAAACGTGTGCTCTTCATCCGCTGGCTGCAGCGAGTAACGCACCACCAGCAGGTTGGTCAGCGAGGCGGCAATATCCACCAGCGAGTCCACCAGCGCCGCCAGAATACTGACCGAGCCGGTATACCACCACGCGAAAACCTTGATGACCAGCAAACACGACGCCATTACCGTCGCGGCCATTGCGGCCCGGCTTACCAGTCTTCCATAGGATTGATTCATAAACGCTCCTGTCATGTCATGCCGCTATTATAACGGAAGCATGGGGAGTCGAAGGATGAATAAACGGTTAACAAAAGAGAATGACAGGCAAAAAAAACCCCCACATCATGTGGGGGAAGACAGGGATGGTGTCTATGGCAAGGAAAACAGGGTTTACTGGTTACTACGGGTACTGCTATTGCTACTGAAAAACGTCGTTTCTGAGCTTCGCTGCATCCGTGCAACCTCACGCAGCTGGTCCATTCGCTGCTGATGTCTGGTGTTCAAAACCGCTTGCTGCTCGGGCGTTAGCAGGTGGAACATCTGGTTGCGGACCTTCGCCATCTCTACCTGGCGGGCAACCTGTTCCTGTGCCATTTTTTCGGCCTGAGCGCGTACAGCGCTTTCGTCAAAATTTTCTGCGGTGACAAGGCGATGCATTGTCTCCATTTCGCTAACATTAACAGGGGGCTGGTCGTGTCGTGCCCTCTGCATCAGATCTCGCATCTGTTGACGCTGATGTTCGGTTAAACTTATGCCGTCAAACATATGGCTTTGGCTGCTGTTCTGCGTTGCACCCTCTTGTAAGGGACTGTTATCGCTGATGATAGCTACAGCAGCCTGGCTAAACGCACTGAACGCCAGCGTTGAGGCCATGACGGCAGCGGTAACTTTGCGCATCACTTGCTCCCAAAATCTTTCGTGTCGCGATTCAACGAGAGACAGTCTACGATTCAGGCTGCAAACATGCGTCAGGGGGTGTAAAACAACGTAAAGTCATGGATTAGACAGCCTTGATGTCGTAATTTCTGCCTCGGAGGTATTTAAACAATGAATAAAATCCTGTTAGTTGATGATGACCGAGAGCTCACATCCCTTTTAAAGGAGTTGCTCGACATGGAAGGTTTCAACGTCCTGGTTGCCCATGATGGCGAGCAGGCGCTGAGTCTCCTTGACGACAGCATCGATTTACTTTTGCTCGACGTGATGATGCCGAAGAAAAACGGCATTGATACGTTGAAAGAGCTTCGCCAGACACACCAGACCCCCGTTATTATGCTGACCGCACGCGGCAGCGAACTTGACCGCGTACTCGGCCTTGAGCTGGGCGCGGATGACTATTTACCGAAGCCGTTTAACGACCGTGAACTGGTTGCCCGTATTCGCGCTATCCTGCGTCGTTCCCACTGGAGCGAGCAGCAGCAAAATACCGACAACAGCTCACCGACTCTTGAAGTCGACTCCCTGAGCCTGAACCCGGGCCGTCAGGAAGCGAGCTTTGATGGCCAGACGCTGGAACTGACCGGCACGGAGTTCACCCTGCTGTATCTGCTGGCACAGCACCTCGGCCAGGTGGTATCGCGTGAACACTTAAGTCAGGAAGTGCTGGGCAAACGTCTGACCCCGTTTGACCGCGCCATCGACATGCACATCTCTAACCTGCGCCGCAAGCTGCCGGAGCGTAAAGACGGTCATCCATGGTTTAAAACCCTGCGTGGTCGCGGTTATCTGATGGTTTCCGCTTCATGATAGGAAGCTTAACCGCCCGCATCTTCGCCATCTTCTGGCTGACGCTGGCACTGGTTTTAATGCTCGTACTGATGTTGCCAAAACTCGACTCACGGCAGATGACGGAGCTTCTCGACAGCGAGCAACGTCAGGGCGTGATGATCGAGCAGCACGTGGAAGCCGAGCTGGCAAACGATCCGCCGAACGATTTAATGTGGTGGCGCAGGCTGTTTCGCGCTATCGACAAGTGGGCGCCGCCCGGACAACGCCTGCTGCTGGTGACCAGCGAAGGCCGCGTCATTGGGGCCGATCGCAATGAAATGCAGATTATCCGTAACTTCATTGGCCAGGCGGATAACGCCGATCATCCCCAGAAGAAGAAATATGGCCGCGTAGAGATGGTCGGGCCTTTCTCCGTCAGAGACGGAGAGGATAACTATCAGCTCTACCTGATCCGTCCTGCGAGCAACTCCCAGTCTGATTTTATCAACCTACTGTTTGACCGCCCTCTCCTGCTGCTGATTGTCACCATGCTGGTCAGCTCGCCGCTGCTGTTATGGCTGGCGTGGAGCCTGGCAAAACCGGCGCGTAAGCTGAAGAATGCCGCCGATGAAGTGGCGCAGGGTAACCTGCGACAACACCCTGAACTGGAAGCCGGACCGCAGGAGTTCCTTGCCGCCGGGACCAGTTTTAACCAGATGGTGAGCGCTCTCGATCGCATGATGACCGCACAGCAACGTCTGCTGTCGGATATCTCACACGAGCTGCGTACCCCGCTTACGCGCTTGCAGCTTGGCACCGCGCTCCTGCGCCGCCGCAGCGGTGAGAGCAAGGAGCTGGAGCGTATTGAAACGGAAGCTCACCGCCTGGACAGCATGATCAACGACCTGCTGGTGATGTCGCGCAATCAGCAGAAAAACGCGCTGGTCAGCGAAACGGTGAAAGCCAATCACCTGTGGCACGAGGTGCTGGACAACGCGGCGTTCGAAGCGGAACAGATGGGTAAATCCTTCACCGTCAACTTCCCGCCGGGCCCGTGGCCGCTGTACGGTAACCCCAACACGCTGGAAAGCGCGCTGGAGAATATCGTGCGTAACGCCCTGCGCTACTCGCATACGAAGATTGAGGTGGCGTTCTCGGTGGATAAAGACGGGATTACGGTCATTGTCGATGACGACGGTCCTGGCGTGAGCCCGGAAGACCGCGAGCAGATTTTCCGTCCGTTCTATCGTACCGACGAAGCGCGCGACCGTGAATCGGGTGGTACGGGACTGGGTCTGGCGATTGTTGAAACCGCCATGCAGCAGCACCGTGGCTGGGTGAAAGCCGACGACAGCCCGCTGGGTGGACTACGGTTAACGCTGTGGCTACCGTTGTATAAGCGTTCGTAGCTGTTAGTGCCGGGTGGCGGCTTCGCCTTACCCGGCCTACTCTCTGCGGAGGACTATTTCCCCCACAATCTCCGCGAATTATCCTCGATCCTGTTGCTTAAACGCCGCTTCTGCATCGTTCTCGTCCAGCTGGTGGATAACCCCGCAGCCGACAGGAGGCGGTGATACTGCTCGTCGTCAAACGGCATATGCCAGGCAATGGCGCAGGCGTCATAAACAGACACATCGCTCAGGCGCGACGCCAGCTCAAGCGGCGCGTCCGCTGAAACCTGCCCAGCCAGCACCACGCGGTACAGCCAACCGGTTTTACCCGCGCTTTGCATCTGAGCCGACATGTCATGAATACCGAAATGGAAGTTGAGCTTAAAACACGGCGAGCGTGGCTGCGTCACCTGAATCAGGGCATCGCCCCAGCGGTAGATATCGCCGATAAACACGTTCTCTTCGGTGAGCCCTTCGGTGGAGAGATTCTCGCCAAACGCGGGAGCGACGAAGAGGTCAGCCTGCTCGGGGAACTCGGTTTTCCAGTGCTGGTAGTGCTCGCGCGGATAGTGGCACAGCGCGCGCTCGGGCCCGCCGTGGATTTTCTTTTCGGCCTGCTCGTCACCCGCAAGCCCGAGGTCGGTTAACGTCAGCTCGCCGTCGACCTGAATTTTAGCGATGGCGCTCGGGCGGCTGCCGTCGTACTCCCTGACCTTGCCTGTAAACACGTTCACCGGGTAATGCATTGCTGCCTCCATTACGCAGATACAAAAAAAGCGAGTCATAAGACTCGCTTCTCACAGGCGTCAATGCAACCTTATTTTTTAGCGGCGAAACGTGCTGCTGCTTCGTCCCAGTTCACCACGTCCCAGAAGGCTTTGATGTAGTCCGGGCGACGGTTCTGGAATTTCAGGTAGTAAGCGTGTTCCCACACGTCCAGGCCCACGATTGGGAAGCCGGATGCGCCAGAAATTGCTTCACCCATCAGCGGGGAGTCCTGGTTAGCAGTAGACACTACCGCCAGCTTGTCGCCTTTCAGAACCAGCCACGCCCAGCCAGAGCCGAAACGGGTTGCAGCGGCTTTTTCGAATTCCGCTTTGAAGTTGTCAACAGAACCGAAGTCGCGCTCGATAGCCGCTTTCAGGTCGCCCTGCAGGGTGGTACCGGTTTTCAGGCCTTTCCAGAACAGGCTGTGGTTAGCGTGGCCGCCAGCGTTGTTACGCAGAACGGTTTTCTTGTCCGCTGGCAGCTGGTCCAGCTTGGTGATCAGCTCTTCAGCAGACAGGCTAGCGAACTCTGGCAGGCTTTCCAGCGCGGCGTTCGCGTTGTTCACATAGGTCTGGTGGTGTTTTGTGTGATGGATTTCCATCGTCTGCTTGTCGAAATGCGGTTCCAGTGCGTCGTAGGCATACGGCAGGGATGGCAGTGTATAACTCATAATCCTCTCCATTATTGTCGGGCGGCACAGCTGTTAATGCCGCGTAAGCAGTTGGTTCATTATAGTTAATTAAATGATATTGAAAATGATTATCAATGCCGTAGTTTTTATATGGTTATTCGTTTTTCGATTAATAGCGGAAATGTGAGTCTGCTCACGCGGTTAACGTGCTGATTGCCATCCAGAACACATGTGCGGCAACCTTCTGAAGGTGCCCAAACCGCTTAATTTTTACACTCCTCAGGTCGGTGGGAAGCCACTGACGATAAAAACGATGAGGGTGTAAAAATGAATCATGCGATTACGATGGGTATCTTTTGGCATTTGATAGGCGCTGCCAGTGCAGCCTGTTTCTATGCTCCGTTTAAAAAAGTGAGGGGCTGGTCATGGGAAACCATGTGGTCCGTTGGCGGGATCGTGTCCTGGCTGATTCTGCCCTGGACCATTAGCGCCATGCTGCTGCCCGATTTCTGGGGCTACTTCTCCTCCTTCAGCGCCTCTACCCTGCTGCCGGTGTTCCTGTTCGGCGCGATGTGGGGCGTCGGCAACATCAACTATGGCCTCACCATGCGCTATCTCGGCATGTCGATGGGCATTGGTATCGCGATTGGCATCACGCTGATCGTCGGTACCCTGATGACGCCAATTCTTAACGGCAACTTCGACGTGCTTATTAATACTCAGGGTGGGCGGATGACGCTCCTGGGCGTGCTGGTAGCGGTCATTGGCGTTGGAATTGTGACTCGCGCGGGGCAGTTGAAAGAGCGCAAGATGGGCATTAAAGCCGAGGATTTTAACCTGAAGAAAGGCCTTCTGCTGGCGGTGATGTGCGGCATTTTCTCGGCCGGTATGTCGTTCGCCATGAACGCCGCCAAACCGATGCACGAAGCCGCCGCCGCGCTGGGCGTCGATCCGCTGTACGTTGCGCTGCCAAGCTATGTCGTGATTATGGGTGGCGGCGCGATGGTTAACCTGGGCTTCTGCTTCATTCGTCTGGCAAAAGTCAAAAACCTGTCGGTAAAAACCGATTTCTCGCTGGCAAAATCGCTCATCATCACCAACGTGCTGCTCTCCGCTCTCGGCGGCCTGATGTGGTATTTGCAGTTCTTCTTTTACGCCTGGGGCCACGCCAGCATTCCGGCGCAATACGACTACATAAGCTGGATGCTGCACATGAGTTTCTACGTACTTTGCGGCGGGCTGGTAGGGCTGGTGCTGAAAGAGTGGAAGAACGCCGGACGTCGTCCGGTTGGCGTACTGAGCCTCGGCTGCGTGGTGATTATTATCGCTGCCAATATCGTCGGCCTCGGCATGGCAAACTGATTACGACCCTTTTCGACTGCGATGACGCCACTGTACCGGCGTCATCCCCACCTCGCGGTTAAACACCACTGAAAAGTAGTTACTGTCCTCAAAGCCGCAGCACATCGCCACATCGCTGACCATCCACTCCGTATGCTGGAGGAGATATTGTGCATGGCAGATGCGCAGCTGGCGCAGATAGTGGTTCACCGTCATCCCGGTCAGGGTGCGGAACTGCTGGCGCAGCGCGCGCTCGCTGCACTGTTCCTGCTCGCAGAATTTCTCCAGTACAAAGTTTTTATTCAGGCTACCCGCAAGCCGGGTGATGAGCTTATCCAGCAGCGCTTCCTGCGTCGTGGCGGGGGGGTTATCAGTGGCGTAACGATAGCGCTTCAACGTCATCACCAGCTGGGCGAAAAGCAACTCCGCCAGCTGGTTAGCCACGGGGTCGTTCTTCTGGCTCTCCTGCTCCAGTTGAGAAATAACCTGCCGGACCTGAGCCATGCCGTTACTGCTTAAGCGCCAGTGCGGAGAACCCTTAGCATTAAGAAAGCCTGGAATGCTCGCGGCCCAGTCCACGTTAAGCTTGAGCCTGTCCGGACAGTAAATAACGTTTTGCAGCACCAGGTCGTTAACCGAGGCGTAGGAGTGTTTATCCTCCGCGCGAATGTAGAACAGATCGCCGCGCGTGATGCGGTAGGGACGGTCGTTGAGGATGTGCAGGCCGTTACCGCGCCACACCAGCACCAGCTCGCAAAACTCGTGGGTATGTTCGGCAAACACGTCTTGCGGGTAGCGATCGGCCACCGTGACGGCCTGACTCGCGGAGGCATAAAAATCATCTTTGCGAAGGATTAACTGAGCAGCCACACCACGACCTCTACGCCGAATAACCTGACACTATTAGCTTTTTTGCGAAAATAAAACGGTGACTGCCCTCGCGTTACTGAAGCATCGCGTCTTTCCCCTGACGAATATCGCGCGGCGACCAGCTAAATTCCCGGCGAAACAGCGTAGAAAAGTGATTGCTGTCGCCAAAACCGCAGCAGTAGGCAATATCTGTGACGCTTTCGTCGGTATGACGTAAAAGATGACGCGCTTTGATCAGGCGCAGACGGTTAAGGTAGCGCTGCGGCGTCAGCCCGGTGTGCTGCTTAAGCTGGCGATGCAGGGTGCGCAGCGACAGTGAAAAATCATCCGCAAGCGTTTCCCAGCAGACGTCCTCGGCGAAATGATCTTCCAGCCAGGCCATCAAATGGTTCAGGCGCGCGTTGTTATCTTCCAGCCCTTCCACCAGGCTGCTGCGACGCAGCAGCACCAGAAGCTGCATAAACAGCAGTTCGCGCGTGGCAATGGCGTGCGTCTCCTGCCCGTCCTCGCTCTTCTCCATCTGGCCCACCAGCTGACGCACCTGCTGCAGGATGGACTGATTCACCCGCCAGTGCGACGGATAGTGTCCGTCCTGCTCCTGGGGCAACAGCTTACTCAGCCCCGAAAGAAACTGGAACGCGTCCGGGGAACGGTAGAGCACATTCGTCAGATACAGGTTGTCGGTATGTTCATACAGGTGCCGATCGTGGTCGCGCACGAAGCACACCGTACCGCCGCTGATGGTATAAGGCTGGCCATTGAAGACATGAATCCCCGTCCCGCGCTCAACAATCACAATTTCATGAAAATCATGATGATGCTCCGGGAACGCGGCCTGAGGAAGCCGCGGCTCAATCGCGACAGGCGAACCTCCTGAAGGAAAAAAATCCACGCTGTGCAGTACGGTCATAACGGCCCCCACCAATGAAAAATGTTCTCAAAATAGTAATTAAGGCCTCCCACGCTCACCTTCAATTTTTGGCAGTAAACCTCGCAAAAGCTGTCCATTTTTCAAGAAACAGGGGGAAAGATCGGGAAATGCGGCCAGCGTCACACTGCCTGAGAATCCCGCCACTGCCGGAAACTGTGAACTCCCTCACATTCACCTTTGCTTTCTTGCCAGCGCGAGATTTGGCCTGTCAGTGGTGAGAAGGTGACTTTTTCTTCCCTTTTTTACACTCACCGCTAATGACTTAAGAAAGGACCCGACCATGACTTTTCGCCATTGTGTGGCTGTCGATTTAGGCGCATCCAGCGGCCGCGTAATGCTCGCGAGCTGGGACCGTGAGCAGCACACGCTTTCGCTTCGCGAAATGCACCGTTTCGCCAACTGCCTGCAAAAGCAGGACGGTTTTGAGGCCTGGGATATCGATGCCCTGGAGGCGGAGATCCGTATCGGACTGAACAACGTCTGCGACGATGGCATTCGCATCGACAGCATCGGCATTGATACCTGGGGCGTGGACTACGTTCTGCTTGATAGCCATGGCGAGCGCGTCGGCTTGCCGGTTTCTTATCGCGACAGCCGCACCGACGGCCTGATGGCGCACGCTATCGCCCAGCTTGGCAAGGACAACATCTACGGGCGCAGCGGCATTCAGTTTCTGCCGTTTAACACGCTTTATCAGCTGCGTGCCCTGGTCGAGCAACAGCCGGAGCTGGTCGCGGACGTGGCCCATGCGCTGCTGATCCCGGACTACCTGAGCTACCGCCTGACCGGGAACATGAACTGGGAATATACCAACGCCACCACCACGCAGCTGGTCAACATCAACTCGGATAGCTGGGATGAACATCTGCTGGCCTGGACGGGGGCGTCACCGTCCTGGTTCGGCACGCCAACCCATCCGGGCAACGTGATCGGCCACTGGATTTGCCCGCAGGGGAACGAAATCTCCGTGGTTGCCGTCGCCAGCCACGATACCGCCAGCGCGGTTATCGCCTCGCCGCTCGCCAGCAAAGACGCGGCTTACCTCTCGTCCGGCACCTGGTCGCTGATGGGCTTTGAGAGCAAAACCCCGTACGCCAGCGATGCCGCGATGGCCGCAAACATTACCAACGAAGGCGGTGCCGAAGGGCGCTACCGCGTACTGAAAAACATCATGGGGCTGTGGCTGCTCCAGCGGGTGCTGAAAGAGCAGAATGTTAACGACCTGCCCGCGCTTATCGCCGAAACCGAGAAGCTGAAGGCCTGCACGTTCCTGATCAACCCGAACGATGACCGCTTTATCAACCCGGCGCACATGAGCGCGGAAATTCAGGCCGCCTGCGTTGAGGGCGGGCAGCCGGTGCCGTCCAGCCCTTCCGAACTGGCGCGCTGCATTTTTGACAGCCTCGCCCTGCTGTATGCCGACACCCTCAGCGAGCTGGCGAGCCTTCGCGGAAAACCGTTCAGCCAGCTGCATATCGTGGGCGGCGGCTGCCAGAATCAGCTGCTGAACCAGCTCTGCGCCGATGCCTGCGGCATCACCGTGGTGGCAGGTCCCGTGGAGGCCTCCACGCTCGGGAATATCGGCGTTCAGCTGATGACCCTGGACGAACTTTCCAACGTTGACGACTTCCGTTCGGTGGTGGCGGCTAACGCCAGCCTGACCACCTTTACCCCCAATCCCTGCCGTGAAATTGCTCGCTTTCGGGCGCAGTTTCAGCAAAACCGAGTGACTAAGGAGCTTTGTGCATGACAACTCAATTAGAACAAGCCTGGGGCCTGGCTAAACAGCGTTTCGCCGCCGTCGGCGTGGATGTCGAAGAGGCGCTGCGCCAGCTCGACCGTCTGCCCGTCTCCATGCACTGCTGGCAGGGCGATGACGTCGCCGGTTTCGAGAACCCGGGCGGTTCCCTCACGGGTGGTATTCAGGCCACGGGTAACTACCCGGGCAAAGCGCGTAACGCGACCGAACTGCGCGCCGACCTGGAGCTGGCGCTGAGCCTGATCCCGGGGCCAAAACGCCTGAACCTGCACGCGATTTATCTCGAATCCGACGAGCCGGTGGCGCGTAATGAAATCAAACCGGAGCACTTTAAGAACTGGGTAGAGTGGGCGAAAGCCAACCGGCTGGGCCTGGACTTTAATCCGTCCTGCTTCTCACATCCGCTGAGCGCGGACGGTTTTACCCTCGCCCACGCGGACGACGACATCCGCCAGTTCTGGATCGACCACGTGAAGGCCAGCCGCCGCGTCTCGGCGTATTTCGGCGAGCAGCTCGGCACGCCGTCGGTGATGAACATCTGGATCCCGGACGGCATGAAGGACATCACCGTCGATCGTCTGGCTCCGCGCCAGCGCCTGCTGGCCGCGCTGGATGAGGCTCTCAGCGAGAAGCTGGACCCGGCGCACCACATCGACGCCGTAGAGAGCAAGCTGTTCGGCATTGGCGCCGAGAGCTATACCGTTGGCTCGAACGAGTTCTATATGGGTTACGCCACCAGCCGTCAGACCGCGCTGTGTCTGGATGCCGGCCACTTCCACCCGACAGAGGTGATCTCCGACAAAATCTCCGCCGCCATGCTCTACGTGCCGCGCCTGCTGCTGCACGTCAGCCGTCCGGTGCGCTGGGACAGCGACCACGTGGTGCTGCTGGATGACGAAACCCAGGCGATTGCCAGCGAAATCATCCGCCACGACCTCTTTGACCGCGTGCACATCGGCCTCGACTTCTTCGATGCCTCCATCAACCGCATCGCGGCGTGGGTTATCGGCACCCGCAACATGAAGAAAGCCCTGCTCCGCGCGCTGCTGGAGCCTGTCGCCGCGCTGAAACTGCTGGAGGCGAACGGCGACTACACCGCGCGTCTGGCGCTGCTGGAAGAACAGAAATCCCTGCCGTGGCAGGCAGTGTGGGAAATGTACTGCCAGCGTAACGACGCCCCGGCGGGCAGCCAGTGGCTGGACAACGTGCGGGCGTATGAGAAAGACGTTCTCGCCGCTCGTCAGTAAAAACATCGCCCGGCGGCGCGTTGCTTGCCGGGCCTACAGGTAAGAGTAGGCGGGTAAGCGTAGCGCCACCCGGCACTTTCAAAGGAACCACAGTATGCAGACCATCACCACTTCCTGGTTCGTCCAGGGCATGATCAAAGCCACCTCCGACGCCTGGCTGAAGGGCTGGGACGAGCGCAACGGCGGCAACCTGACGCTGCGCCTGGACGACGCGGATATCGAACCGTTCGCGGCCGATTTCCACCAGAAGCCGCGCTATATCGCGCTGAGCCAGCCGATGCCGCTGCTCGCCAACACGCCGTTTATCGTCACCGGTTCCGGCAAGTTCTTTCGCAACGTCCAGCTCGACCCGGAGGCCAACCTCGGCGTGGTGAAAGTTGACAGCGACGGCGCGGGCTACCACATTCTGTGGGGCCTGACCGACGAGGCGGTGCCCACCTCCGAACTGCCTGCGCACTTCCTCTCCCACTGCGAGCGCATCAAGGCGACTAACGGTAAAGACCGCGTGATCATGCACTGCCACGCCACCAACCTGATCGCCCTGACCTACGTGCTGGAAAACAGCGCCGATTTCATCACCCGCAAACTGTGGGAAGGCAGCACCGAATGTCTGGTGGTCTTCCCGGACGGCGTGGGCATTCTGCCGTGGATGGTGCCGGGGACCGACGAAATCGGCCAGGCAACCGCCGTCGATATGCAAAAACATTCGCTGGTGCTGTGGCCGTTCCACGGCGTCTTCGGCAGCGGCCCAACGCTGGATGAAACCTTTGGCCTGATCGACACCGCCGAGAAATCAGCGGAAGTGCTGGTGAAGGTGTACTCCATGGGCGGCATGAAGCAAACCATCACCCGGGAAGAACTGATCGCACTGGGCAAGCGCTTTGGCGTGAGCCCGTTGCAATCCGCGCTGGATTTATACGCATAACGCCTTCGCAGGACGAACGTTGATCGTTAAGGATAAATATCATGAGCTTTATGTTGGCACTTCCAAAAATCAGCCTTCACGGCGCGGGCGCAATCGGCGATATGGTCAACCTGGTGGCAAACAAGCAGTGGGGTAAAGCGCTGATTGTCACCGACGGCCAGCTGGTAAAGCTGGGCCTGCTCGACAGCCTGTTTACCGCGCTGGACGCCCATCAGATGTCGTATCACCTGTTCGATGAAGTGTTCCCGAACCCGACGGAAGCGCTGGTGCAAAAAGGAATTTCGGCTTACCGGGACGCGGAGTGTGATTACGTGATTGCCTTTGGCGGCGGCAGCCCGATTGATACCGCCAAGGCGATTAAAATCCTCACCGCCAACCCCGGCCCGTCAACCGATTATTCCGGCGTCGGCAAGGTGAAAAACGCGGGCGTGCCGCTGGTGGCGATCAACACCACCGCAGGCACGGCGGCGGAGATGACCAGCAACGCGGTGATCATCGACTCCGCGCGTCAGGTGAAAGAGGTGATTATCGACCCGAACATCATCCCGGACATCGCCGTGGACGATGCCAGCGTCATGCTGGATATTCCCGCCTCCGTGACCGCCGCAACCGGCATGGATGCGTTAACCCACGCCATTGAAGCCTATGTGTCCGTTGGCGCGCACCCGCTGACCGACGCCAACGCGCTGGAAGCAATTCGCCTGATCAACCTGTGGCTGCCGGAAGCGGTCAACAACGGTCATAACCTTGAAGCGCGCGAGCAGATGGCGTTTGGCCAGTATCTGGCGGGCATGGCGTTTAACAGCGCCGGTCTGGGTCTGGTACACGCCCTGGCGCACCAGCCGGGCGCGACGCACAACCTGCCGCACGGCGTGTGCAACGCCATCCTGCTGCCGGTCATCGAAAACTTTAACCGCCCGAACGCGGTCGTCCGCTTCGCCCGCGTGGCGCAGGCGATGGGCGTTGATACGCGTAGCATGAGCGACGAAGCCGCCAGCATGTCCGCCATTCAGGCGATTCGCGACCTGAGCGCTCGCGTCGGCATTCCGTCCGGCTTCAGCCAGCTCGGCGTGACCAAAGCCGATATTGAAGGCTGGCTGGATAAAGCCCTCGCCGATCCGTGTGCGCCATGCAACCCGCGCACCGCCAGCCGTGAGGAAGTTCGCGAGCTGTACCTGGAGGCTTTATGATCCGCAAAGCGTTTGTGATGCAGGTGAACCCGGACGCGCACGAGGAGTACGCGCGCCGCCACAATCCTATCTGGCCCGAGCTGGAAGGCGTGCTGAAAGCCCACGGCGCGCACCATTACGCCATCTATCTCGACAACGAACGCAACCTGCTGTTTGCGACCGTAGAAATAGAATCGGAAGAACGCTGGAACGCGGTGGCGAACACCGACGTCTGCCAGCGCTGGTGGAAACACATGCGGGATGTCATGCCGTCAAATTTGGATAATAGCCCGGTGAGTGCCGAGCTGAACGAGGTGTTTTACCTGGCGTAAGGCTTTAACGCTGCCGCGAATGCGGCAGCGTCTTTAACTAGTTCGCCTCTACCGCGTTTCGGCTTGCCGCAATATCCTGCCTGCTGCTCAGCGTAAACGCCGACACTACCGTAATTGCCAGCACAAAACAGCCCAGCATCAGGTACGTCTCCTGGAAGCCGATCCGGTCATACATATTCCCGGCAAAGGCAGAGAGGAAAATCGCCGCCGACTGTTTGGCAAACTGGAAGCCAATCAGGTAGATGGTGGCAGACAGGCGCGTATCAAACACGCCGGTGATGTACTTGAACGCGCCCACCAGCAGAAACGGGACTTCCAGCGCGTGCAGCATCTTCAGGGCAATCACTTCAATGGCCGTGGTGGCAAACGACGAGCCGATAATGCGCGTCGCCATAATCACCCCGGCGATCAGCAGCGTGTTTTTCGCGCCGATGCGATTAATGATCCACGGCGAGCAGAACATGATGATGGCGTTACAAATCTCCCCCGCCGTGGTAGCGAAACCAAAGGCGCGGGTCCCTTCCTGCGGCGTGGCAAAGAAGGTTTTAAAGAAGGTGGCGAACTGCTGGTCGAAAACGTCATACACGCAGGCCACGCCAATCACGTACAGAATGAACATCCACATTCTGCGCTGGCGGAACAGGTTAAACACGGTTTTAGCGGTAATCTGCGACTGGTTCGCGCCCAGGGCGTTCATCACCTGCGCCGTCTGGTTGGGCTTCGGCTTCGCGACCACCAGCAGCAGCATCAGCAGCAGCGCCGCCGCCGATCCCATCCAGAAGACGTACGACGGATCGATGCCGAACAGAATACCGCCCGTAGAGGCGCACAAGCCCCAGCCGAGACAGCCGAACATGCGGGCCTTGCCGTATTCAAAGAAGCTGTTGCGGCTGACGCGTTCGATGTAGGCCTCAATGGCCCCCGATCCCGCCGAGAAGACAAACCCGATATACAACCCGCCGCTTAGCGCGCCCAGCCAGATATTGGTTTTCAGCAGCGGCGCGAAGACGAACAGGAAGAACGGCGCGAACAGGAACAGCAGCACAGAAATAATCCACAGCAGGTGTTTTTTCAGCCCCAGCTTGTCCGAAATCACCCCCAGCACCGGCTGGAAGGCAATGGCCGATAGCGAGATGCAGGAGAAAACAATTCCGGTATGGGTTTTGTTCAGGCCGATGATGTCCGACAGCCATATAGGCAGAAACGGAAAGCAGGTGGCCATAATGAAGAAGTAGAGAAAGAAGAACAGCCCAAAGATCCAGAAGTTAGGGTTGTCTTTGTGGGTACAGGTTGTTGTGTTCATTATTTTTATCCTCAACGGAGGGCCGGTTGCCCGGCCCGTCACCCTTACACGCGTTCGACGCCAATCAGAATGGCGGTTTCCGGGTCCAGAACCGGCAGCGCAATCCCCGCCTGCATCAACCACTCACCGCTCACCGTCTGCGGCGCGTCCATCCAAGACGGCAGCTTGCGCATGGTGTGCCCACCTTTGCCCGTGATCTGGATGTTCGGGTGATCGAGCAGCGTGATGCGGTACTGCGCGCGGGCGTCTAACCCCGGCATACGCAGCGGCATCATCAGGCTGTAATCCGGCATCGCGATCTGGCTGACCACAAACAACCCCTGCGCTTTATCTTCGCTCACTATACCCTGCGCCAGGGTGCTGGGATCCGGCATATCCACGCGCCACTGAGTCCCCCGGTGGATCACCTCGCGCCACTGCTTATGCAGCGCGGCGTAATGGCGATAGCCTTCGCGCTCCTGCGCATCCACAGTGAGCGGGTCCAGCTCCAGCCCCATATGGCCGAACAGCGCCGTCAGACCACGGAACTGAATACTGTGCTGGCGGAAGGTGGCGTGACATTTATGATGACCGATATGCGCGCCCATCACTTCCGGCGGGAAGAAGTAGCTCATGCCGCGCTGTATTGTGTTGCGTTCCAGCGCGTCGTTGTTGTCGGACGCCCAGAAGCGGTGGCAGCGGGTCAGCACTTCATAATCAATACGCCCGCCGCCGGACGAGCAGGATTCAAACTCAATATGCGGGAAGCGCTCGCCCAGCACGTCCAGCAGGCGATAAAACTGGCGCGTCTGTGCATCGGCGGCGGCTTTACCCTCGTGTCCCGGCTGCACCAGCTCCCGGTTCATATCCCATTTCACGTAATCGACCGCATGTTCACCCAGCAGCCAGCTCATACGCTCAACCAGATAATCAAAGGCTTGCGGAATGTTGAGGTTGAGCACCAGCTGATGACGCCCGGTCGCCTGGGCGTAGCCCGGCAGCGCCAGTACCCAGTCAGGGTGCGCGCGATACAAATCGGAATCCGGGTTAATCATCTCCGGCTCAACCCAGATGCCAAACTCCATGCCGAGCCGTTTGACATGGTCGATCAACGGCGTCAGGCCGTTCGGGTATTTTTTCTCGTCCAGATACCAGTCACCCAGCGCGGCGTGGTCATCGTTGCGGCCCTTGAACCAGCCGTCGTCGATGATGAAGCGCTCCACGCCAAGCGCCGCGGCCTCGTCGGCCATGCGCATGATGTAGTCCGGATCGTGGTTGAAGTAGATCCCTTCCCAGGTATTGAGGTGTACCGGGCGCGGCTTGTCGTCCGGGAAGCGAATCACGTTGTCGCGAAGATAACGATGGAACTGCTGGCTCATGCCGTTCAGTCCGTTCGCGGAGTAGCTCGCGTACAGGCGCGGCGTCCAGAGCGTGTCGCCCTCCTCGACAGCCATTTCCCCAGGCAGGTAAAGCGCTTCAGCCTGCAAATAGCGACGGCCATCGGTTTTGGCTTCCGCGCGCAGCCGGTGGTTGCCACTCCATCCCAGATGAACACCCCAGACGTCACCCTGCATTTCGCTGAACGACGTCGTACCTGAAATCAGCGCCGGGAAGTGTTCGTGCGACGTTTTGCCGCGACGGTTTTCAATCACAAAGCTGTCGTGTTCAAGCGTCACGCGGTGCGGCTGAAATTCACGTATCCAGCGCCCATGAAAGGCCATGATCTCCTGCGCGCGCTCCGCTACCGGCAGCGTCACGGCGAAACGGTCCACCTGCCAGGCCTGTGCTTTCAGGTTGGTTACGCCGTGACGCACCATCAGCACGCCGCTGGCATCCAGCGCCAGTTCGCTGGTCAGACGCAGACCCGCATGGTCATCTTCTGCCGTTACCGTCAGGGATTGTCCCTGCTGCTGCACGTCAGTGGTGTTGAAGACGGGTGAACCGTCCAGCCCCTGGCGATGCCCCTCAATGCCCGGTGAGCCAAACAGGCCGTGCCCCAGCTCGGCCATCAGCGTGACCGGGGAGTCCACGTCCAGCCTGCCGTTGGCAACCGGGCGCGCCAGCGTAGTGACATCCTGAGGCGAAAAGTGCTGAAGGTGAGGCCCCCAATAGAGAATTTCGGCGAACGGGTGGGTTTTAATCACCACGTCTACCGTTGTGCTTTGAAGTCGAAAAATGGAATCGTGCATCAGACATCTCCTGTCGTCGGGATAGTCTGAGTGTTGATCCGAAACGTTTCGGATACAAACCAAAACGTTTCGGATTTGTGATCGGGTTTAGAAATTTGGTGCGTTCAGGCTGTGTGACCGGGTGAGAATTCTGGCTGCCAGAGCACCTGGAGCGTCTCAATATCGCCGCCGCTAATCAGCTGGCGCACCATATCGGCAATCTGTTTTCCGACGCCCTGACGGGTGGACTGTATGACCGAGGCAACATCAATATCGACAATGCTGTCCTGCGGCAAGCCGTCATAGACCACCAGCGAAACGGCGTTTTCACCCGTTAAGCGTCCCATCTGTGCCAGCGCCATGGCCGCGCCGTCGCCGTGGGTGTTGCAGTCGGTAATAATGGCCGTGGGCGGCAGCGGCAGGGAGAGAAGTTCTTTCGTAGTGGCATACCCCACGCGGCGCGAAGGTGGCATGGCGCGCAACCATTCGCTGGAGAGGCCGGCTTCCCGCAGGGCGTCCAGATACCCCTGTCGGCGCTGGGTGATGAAGGCCTGGTTGTTGCTTTCGCCCAGCAGCGCGATGCGCTGATGACCTTTCTCGATCAGCCAGCGGGTGGCCTGATACGTCCCTGCGTAGTTGTCGAAATCGAACCACGCGTAAGGCTGCGGCAGCTGGCTGCGACCGAGCGCCAGGAAAGGAAAACCGGCGGCCTGAAGCTCCTCAAGACGCGGATCGTGATCCAGCGTATGCGCCACAATCAGCGCATCCACGCGGCGGCTTTGCACCATGCGCATATAGCTGTGTTTATCGGCCAGATCGTCATCCGCAATCAGCAGTAAGTCGATTTCATGTCGCGCCAGTTCGTGGCTAATTTCGCCGACCATGTCCATAAATACGCTGTTATTGAGCGGAACAGGATGCACCGGAAACACCAGCCCGACGGCGTCAATTTTGCCCATCTTCAGACGCCGCGCGAAGGTGTTAGGGCGATACCCGCGTCGCTGGGCCTCCGCTTCCACGCGGGCACGCGTCTCGGCGGAGACGTCGTCATATCCGTTGAGGGCGCGGCTGACGGTGGTAACAGACAGCCCCAGTTCTTTGGCAATGGCTTTAAGCGACATGATTTTCCGTATCTTCGTTAATTTTGTTCTGCAACCAGCAGCGCGTGCGTATCCGGCTCCAGCGCCTTAAAGATATGCGGCTGGTCGGCGGGATAACAAATATAATCTCCTGCGGCGAGCTCTTCCGCCGCGTCAAGCAGACCAACCAGCGCCCGTCCCTGCGTCACAATAATATGCTCTACTGAGCCCGGTGAATGTGGCTGAGAAATACGGTCTGCGCCCGGCTGGGTCATCAGAAGATAGACATCGCGACGCGCGCCCGGGGGGCATGCCGCCAGCAAAATGGCCTCGTAATTCGCCTGTCCGGCAACCACTTTCGTCCCTTCACCACGGCGGATCACCTGCGTGGTCGGCAACTGCGGCTCAAGCAGGCGGGCAAAAGGGATATCCAGCGCCACGCAAAGCGACCACAGCGTTTCCAGGCTAGGGTTACCGTTGCCGGACTCCAGTTGGGAAAGGGTGGATTTAGCGATCCCGGCGCGGCGGGCAATTTCCGCCAGTGAAAGGCCGGTTCGCAGGCGTTCCCGCACCAGACTTTTAGCGATCAGGCTGATTGGCTGCGTCATATAACGGCCCCTTTGTTCTGTAAATCGAACGAATCGTTCATCTTGAAAAACACTTCTGTTGCGTTCATTATAATGGATACACGTTCGATATGGCTAAAAATGTATGAAGCATCATCTCTCTTGCCTGAAAGGCGACACCATAAAAGCAATCATCCTGGTCTGCCTCGCGGTCGGCGTGGTCGGGATGTCATACGGCTCCCTGGCGATGGCCTACGGTTTCCCGGTCTGGGTACCGTTTGTACTCTCCATCACCGTACTCGCGGGCGCGTCTGAGTTCATGTTTATCGGCATTGTGGCAAGCGGCGGTAACCCGCTGGCGGCGGCAGCCGCGGGGTTGCTGGTCAACGCGCGGCACGTGCCGTTTGGCGTCACGGTACGTGAACTGGTGGGCAAACGTGGCCTGAGCCTTTTGGGCTGCCACATCATGAACGACGAAAGCGTGGTTTTTGGCCTGTCGCAAAAAACGCCCGAACAGCGTAAAGCGGCGTACTGGTTATGCGGTTTAGGCGTGGCGATTGTCTGGCCGCTGGGGGCCCTGCTGGGCGCTATGGTCGGCAAACTGCTGCCGGATCCGGAAACCATTGGCCTGGATGCGGTATTCCCGGCCATATTGCTGGCGCTGGTGGTTCCCGCATTTAAAAACCGCACCACGCTTATCCGCGCCTGCAGCGGTGCCGTTGTGTCGCTGGCCGCCGTGCCGTTTGCCCCGGTGGGATTACCGGTGCTGCTCTCTTTACTGGGTCTCGCTGCGAGGAAAAAATAATGGGAAATATGACGTTTTTTATTCTCGGCATCGCCATTTTGTCTGCGGGAACGTATCTGATGCGTCTTGGCGGGGCGAAACTGGGGAACAGGCTGGCATTATCAGAGCGTTCACAGGCGCTGCTGTCAGATGCGGCGACAGTGTTGCTGTTTTCCGTGGCGCTGGCGACCACGTTTTATGAAGGCGAACATTTCGCAGGAATGGCGCGCGTGCTGGGCGTGGCGTTTGCGGTATTTCTGGCCTGGAGAAAGATGCCGTTAATTGTGGTGATCGTAGCGGCGGCTGTGGTAACCGCGCTGCTGCGCGTGGCGGGCATAAACTAAAAAAGCGCCCCGGGGGCGCTCTTTCGACGGTGTGACAGCTTATTTAGTCAGTTCAGCAGTCATGTGTACGCGGTTACCTGAGAACGCCTGGGTAATTTTGTAAGATGACGCGCCGGCTTCCTGAGCCTGAGCCGCGATTTTAGCTTCTGCGCCATCAATGGTTGACGCGGTTGCGGTCACGGTCTGTGCAGCGAAAGAACCGAAAGAAGTAGCCAGAGCGATTACAGCGACAAAAGTTTTGATGCTATTCATGTGTTTTAACCCTTTCATTAAGTTGTTTAGTTAAGGCACCGTGCCTTGATGAGATAAATACTAGACCTCATCACGAACAACTAAAAGCGGAAGGATTTGCTATTATCATTCAAAATTATTGATCAACAATTAATCGCTGTGGATGGGTATAAACGGTCGCCCTTCCCGGCTTGCAGAAGCCCACCAGCGTCAGGTTGCAGCGCTCCGCCACCTCCACCGCCAGCGTCGTTGCGGCTGAGACCGCAAACAGAATTTCCACACCGCACATCGCGGATTTTTGCACCATCTCATAGCTGGCGCGGCTGGAAACGAGTGCCGCCCCCTGCTTCCACACGTCACTTTCACGCGCCCGGCGACCGAGCAGCTTATCCAGGGCCACGTGGCGGCCAACGTCCTCATGTCCCCCGGCAATATCCCCCGACGGCAACACCCATGCCGCCGCGTGCGTGCAGCCGCTCAGCTGACCAATGGGCTGTACGTCGTTCAGGTGCTCGAGCGCATGGTCGAGGTGAGCCAGATTAAAGGTCTGCGTAAACGGCAGTGGCGCAACGGGTTTACCAATATCATTGAGCTGCTCCACGCCACAGACGCCACAGCCGGTACGCCCGGCCAGCGCGCGGCGGCGCTCTTTCAGCCCCATAAAGCGGCGGCTGGAGAGTTCGATTTGCACTTCAAGGCCGTTGCAAGCCTGCACCACGTCCATGCCGTAGATCTCCTGCGGATGGTCAATGATGCCTTCCGAGAGGGAAAAACCGATGGCGAACAGCTCAAGATCTTTCGGCGAAGCCATCATCACCACATGCGAGATGCCGTTGTAAACGAGCGCCACGGGCACCTCTTCCGCCAGAAAATCCGGCGTGGCATGGGTGATGTGGGGCGGTCTGTGTACCGACAGTTCCACAATGCCCGCAGGCAGTGGTGACGAGTGGGGAGCACGGTTTTGTTTAGACACAGCGGTATTCCTGAACAACCACGGAGGTGAGCCTGCTATTGCAGCATAATCCACAGGCGTTACGCATAGTATGGATCAACTTTTCAACAATCATTCTCCTACTCATTTAGAAGGGGTGCAACCCGACACCCGCTACACACCTTTAACAAGCAGAGCTGTTAATGTGATCAATATCACACTTTATAATCAACATGGTGATAATACGTTCACTTTGTATTAACGCCATTAGAACAGCAGTACCGACATTGTGGTATTCTGATGATATCCCTCGTGGAATTGAGGGATTAACGCAAATTTTTTTCCTTTGCGGTCATTCTTAAGCCGCGAAGTCAAAACTACATATGTAAGCAATGTCGAAACAAGGAGTGACCCATGCAGGTCAGCAGAAGGCAGTTCTTTAAGATCTGCGCTGGCGGTATGGCAGGCACCACGGCAGCGGCACTGGGCTTTGCGCCCGGCGTAGCGCTGGCGGAAACGCGGCAGTATAAACTGCTGCGCACCCGTGAAACCCGTAATACCTGTACGTACTGCTCTGTCGGTTGCGGGCTGTTGATGTATAGCCTCGGCGACGGTGCTAAAAACGCTAAAGCGTCTATTTTCCATATCGAAGGCGACCCGGATCATCCGGTCAACCGCGGCGCATTGTGCCCGAAAGGGGCCGGTCTGGTGGACTTTATCCACTCCGAAAGCCGCCTCAAATTCCCTGAATATCGCGCGCCTGGCTCCGACAAATGGCAGCAAATCAGCTGGGAAGAGGCGTTCGACCGCATCGCAAAACACATTAAAGAAGACCGCGATGCCAACTTTGTTGAGAAGAACGCCGATGGCGTCACGGTCAACCGCTGGCTCTCCACCGGGATGCTGTGTGCCTCTGCTTCCAGCAACGAAACCGGTTATTTAACCCAGAAATTTACGCGCGCACTCGGTATGCTCGCGGTCGACAACCAGGCGCGTGTCTGACACGGACCAACGGTAGCAAGTCTTGCTCCAACATTTGGTCGCGGTGCGATGACCAACCACTGGGTCGACATCAAGAACGCCAACCTCATTGTGGTGATGGGCGGTAACGCCGCTGAAGCGCACCCTGTCGGGTTCCGCTGGGCGATGGAAGCCAAAATCCACAACGGTGCGAAACTGATTGTGATCGATCCCCGCTTTACGCGTACTGCGTCAGTGGCGGATTTCTACACCCCTATTCGTTCAGGTACTGACATCACTTTCCTGTCAGGCGTATTGCTGTACCTGATGACCAACGAAAAATATAACCGCGAATACACCGAAGCCTATACCAACGCCAGCCTGATCGTGCGTGAGGATTACCACTTCGAAGATGGCCTGTTCAGCGGTTACGACGCCGAAAAACGCAAATACGACAAAACCAGCTGGAACTACGAGCTGGATGAAAAAGGCTTTGCGAAGCGCGATACCACCCTGCAACACCCGCGCTGCGTGTGGAACCTGCTGAAAGAGCACGTTTCCCGCTACACGCCGGAGGTTGTTGAAAACATCTGCGGTACGCCGAAGGCTGACTTCCTGAAGGTGTGCGAGCTGATCGCCGAAACCAGCGCGAAAGATAAAACCGCGTCGTTCCTGTACGCCCTCGGCTGGACGCAGCACTCCATCGGTGCGCAGAACATCCGTACCATGGCGATGGTTCAGCTCCTGCTCGGCAACATGGGGATGGCAGGCGGCGGCGTGAACGCCCTGCGCGGTCACTCCAACATTCAGGGTCTGACCGACCTCGGCCTGCTGTCTCAAAGCCTGCCGGGTTACATGAACCTGCCAAGCGAGAAACAGACCGACCTGCAAACCTACCTGACGGCCAGCACGCCTAAACCGCTGCTTGAAGGCCAGGTGAACTACTGGGGCAACTATCCGAAGTTCTTCGTCTCGATGATGAAAGCCTTCTTCGGCGACAAAGCGACGGCTGAAAACAGCTGGGGCTTTGACTGGCTGCCGAAGTGGGACAAAGGCTACGACGTTCTGCAGTATTTCGAGATGATGCACCAGGGCAAAGTGAACGGCTATCTGTGCCAGGGCTTTAACCCGGTTGCCTCGTTCCCGAACAAGAACAAGGTTGTTGAGTCTCTGTCGAAGCTGAAGTTCCTGGTGACGATTGACCCGCTCAATACCGAAACCTCGACCTTCTGGCAGAACCACGGTGAATCGAACGACGTCGATCCGTCGAAGATTCAGACCGAAGTGTTCCGTCTGCCGTCTACCTGCTTCGCGGAAGAAAACGGTTCTATCGTCAACTCCGGACGCTGGCTGCAGTGGCACTGGAAAGGCGCGGACGCCCCGGGCATCGCCATGAACGACGGCGAGATCCTGGCCGGCATCTTCTTACGCCTGCGTAAGATGTATGCGGCAGAAGGCGGTGCGAACCCGGAACCGGTGCTGAACATGACCTGGAACTACTCGACGCCGGAAAACCCTGCGCCGGAAGAAGTGGCGATGGAGAGCAACGGTAAGGCGCTGGCGGACGTTATCGACCCGGCCACCGGTACCGTGCTGGCGAAGAAAGGCGATCAGCTCAGCACCTTCGCACACCTGCGCGATGACGGCACGACGTCGAGCGGCTGCTGGATCTTTGCCGGTAGCTGGACGCCGAAGGGCAACCAGATGGCCAACCGCGATAACGCCGACCCGTCGGGCCTCGGCAATACGCTGGGCTGGGCATGGGCATGGCCGCTCAACCGCCGCATCCTCTATAACCGCGCATCCGCTGACCCGCAGGGCAACCCGTGGGATCCGAAGCGTCAGCTTCTGAAGTGGGACGGCGCGAAATGGGGCGGCGTGGATATTCCGGACTACAGCACTGCCGCACCGGGCAGCGACGTTGGGCCGTTTATCATGCAGCCTGAAGGGATGGGACGTCTGTTTGCTATCGATAAGATGGCGGAAGGTCCGTTCCCGGAACACTACGAGCCGTTTGAGACGCCGCTGGGCACCAACCCGCTGCACCCGAACGTGGTCTCTAACCCGGCAGCCCGTATCTTTAAGGGCGATTTCGAAGCGCTGGGTAAAAAGGACAAGTTCCCGTACGTGGGCACTACCTATCGTCTGACCGAACACTTCCACTACTGGACCAAGCACGCGCTGCTTAACGCCATCGCGCAGCCGGAACAGTTTGTGGAGATCGGCGAGAAGCTGGCGGGCAAGCTCGGCATCGCCCATGGCGATACCGTGAAGGTCTCCTCTAACCGCGGCTATATTAAAGCCAAGGCGGTGGTGACCAAGCGTATTCGCACGCTGAACGTTCACGGTCAGGAGGTGGATACCATCGGTATCCCGATCCACTGGGGCTATGAGGGCGTGGCGAAGAAAGGGTTCATTGCGAACACCCTGACGCCGTTCGTCGGCGATGCGAACACGCAGACGCCGGAGTTTAAGGCCTTCCTCGTGAACGTGGAAAAGGTGTAACGGAGACGACTTATGGCTTATCAATCTCAAGACATTATCCGTCGTTCCGCGACTAACGGTTTCACGCCCGCGCCTCAGGCGCGGGACCACCAGCAGGAAGTGGCGAAGCTTATCGACGTGACCACCTGTATCGGCTGTAAAGCCTGTCAGGTGGCGTGTTCAGAGTGGAACGACCTCCGTGACGAAGTGGGTCACAACGTCGGGGTGTACGACAACCCGGCGGACCTGACCGCCAAGTCCTGGACGGTGATGCGTTTCTCGGAAGTTGAGCAGAACGACAAACTGGAATGGCTTATCCGCAAAGACGGCTGTATGCACTGTGCGGATCCAGGCTGCCTGAAGGCGTGCCCGTCAGAAGGGGCTATCATTCAGTATGCCAACGGTATCGTCGACTTCCAGTCCGAACAGTGCATTGGCTGCGGCTACTGCATCGCAGGCTGCCCGTTCGACGTTCCGCGCCTGAACCCGGAAGATAACCGCGTCTACAAATGCACGCTGTGCGTTGACCGCGTCACCGTTGGCCAGGAGCCTGCGTGCGTGAAGACCTGCCCAACCGGCGCTATCCACTTTGGCTCCAAAGAGGATATGAAAACGCTGGCGGCAGAGCGCGTGGGCGAGCTGAAAACCCGCGGTTACGATAACGCAGGCCTGTACGATCCGGCCGGGGTTGGCGGTACGCACGTCATGTACGTGCTGCACCACGCCGACAAGCCGAACCTGTATCACGGCCTGCCGGAGAACCCGGAAATCAGCGCCACCGTGAAGTTCTGGAAAGGCATCTGGAAACCGCTGGCAGCGGTGGGATTTGCTGCCACCTTCGCAGCGAGCATCTTCCACTACGTCGGCGTTGGTCCGAACCGCGCGGAAGAGGAAGACGACAACCTGCATGAAGAGAAAGACGAGGTGCGCAAATGAGAAAACGTGACACCATCGTGCGCTACACCGCGCCGGAACGCATCAACCACTGGGTCACCGCCTTCTGCTTCATGCTGGCGGCGATAAGCGGGCTGGGGTTCTTCTTCCCGTCCTTCAACTGGCTGATGCAGATCATGGGGACACCACAGCTGGCGCGTATTCTGCACCCGTTTGTGGGCGTCATCATGTTCGCGTCGTTTATCATCATGTTTTTCCGCTACTGGCACCATAACCTAATCAATCGGGATGATATCTTTTGGGCGAAGAATATTCGTAAGATCGTCGTCAACGAGGAAGTGGGTGATACCGGGCGTTATAACTTCGGCCAGAAATGCGTATTCTGGGCGGCGATTATCTTCCTGGTCCTGTTGCTGGTGAGCGGCGTGATCATCTGGCGTCCGTACTTTGCGCCTGCTTTCTCAATCCCGGTGATCCGATTCGCGCTGATGCTGCATTCATTTGCCGCAGTGGCGTTAATTGTGGTTATCATGGTGCATATCTACGCCGCCCTTTGGGTGAAAGGCACCATTACCGCGATGGTGGAAGGATGGGTAACCAGTACGTGGGCGAAGAAACATCACCCGCGCTGGTACCGTGAAGTCCGCCAGAAACAGGAAAAGTCATCTGAATGAGTATTCGCATAATCCCGCAAGATGAGCTGGGGTCGAGCGAGAAACGCACGGCGGATTACATTCCGCCGTTGTTATTCCCCAGACTCAAGAACCTCTACAACCGCCGCGCAGAGCGTCTGCGCGAGCTGGCAGAGAACAACCCGCTGGGCGATTTTCTGCGCTTTGCCGCGCTGGTTGCCCACGCGCAGGAAGTGGTGCTGTACGACCATCCGCTGCAAATTGACCTGACCGCGCGCATCAAAGAAGCCAACGAGCAGGGCAAGCCGCCGCTGGACATTCACGTCCTGCCGCGCGACAAGCACTGGCAAAAGCTGCTGCATTCGCTCATTGCCGAGCTGAAGCCGGAGATGAGCGGCACCGCGCTGGCGGTCATTGAGAATCTGGAAAAAGCGTCCGAACTGGAGCTGGAAGAGATGGCGAGCGCGCTGTTTGCCTCCGACTTCTCTCTGGTGAGCAGCGATAAAGCGCCGTTTATCTGGGCTGCGCTGTCGCTCTACTGGGCGCAAATGGCAAGCCTGATCCCGGGCAAGGCCCGCGCCGAATACGGCGAAGCGCGCCAGTTCTGCCCGGTCTGCGGCTCAATGCCCGTCTCCAGCATGGTGCAAATCGGCACCACTCAGGGGCTGCGCTACCTGCACTGCAACCTGTGTGAAACCGAGTGGCACGTGGTTCGCATCAAGTGCAGCAACTGCGAGCAGACCCGCGATCTGAACTACTGGTCGCTGGAAAACGAAGAAGCGTCGGTGAAAGCCGAAAGCTGCGGCGACTGCGGCACTTACCTGAAGATTCTGTATCAGGAAAAAGACCCGAAAGTCGAAGCCGTGGCCGACGATCTCGCCTCGCTGATTCTGGACGCGAAGATGGAGCAGGAGGGCTTTGCCCGCAGCTCGATCAACCCGTTCCTGTTCCCGGGTGAAGGGGAGTAATCCCCTGTGACAGTGCCGGGCAGCGCGAGCTTGCCCGGCCTGTAAATACTCCTTTTTTATCCGTTTTCGCACGTCTCCAGCCCCCTGCCGCAGCGCGACAATTTCAGATTTTATTTAGCCGTTGCGCGTAGAAAACTCCCCCTTACTTCGTCACTATCCCTCGCAAGAAAACATTACTTTTTGTAAGGGAAAATGTTGAAATGGACTTTCAACGATTAAGGACGAAAAGAGCCGTCTTTTTCATCTGCGCTATTCTCAGCCTTTCAGCGGCGGCTGTTGCCGCACCGGCCGATGAGCAATTTATCCTTCAGCAGCAGCGTCAGCAGGCACTGGAAGCCCAGCTGACGCCGCAGGCGCCGGATATTCGCCTGCAGCCCCCCGCTGAAAAAGCCATCACCACGGCATTTCCTGCCGAAACGCCCTGCTTTGTTATTCACGACGTTACGCTCTCAGGACAGGACGCATTGCCACACTGGCTGCCGCTGCAACGCCTCGCGGATCGGGCGGTGGGGAGATGCCTCGGCGCGAAAGGAATTAATTATCTGATGAGCACGCTTCAGAACCGGCTGATTTCCCATGGCTGGACGACTGCACGCGTGCTGGCCCCCGCTCAGGATATAAAAAGCGGCCACTTAAAGCTGGCCGTGATCCCTGGAAAAATTCGTCACGTCACCTTAACCGACAACAGCAGCCCCTGGATTTGGCTCTACGGCGCCTTCCCGGCGCATGACGGCAATCTGCTCGATTTGCGGGACATTGAACAAGGGCTTGAGAACCTCCAGCGCTTGCCCACCGTGCAGGTGGAAATGGAGATTGTTCCTGCCGAGCAGCCCGGCGAAAGCGATATTGTTATTTCCCGCCAGCAGAGCAAATTCTGGCGGCTTGGCCTCTCGCTTGACGACTCCGGCTCGTCATCAACCGGACGCTATCAGGGTGGGTTGACCCTCTCACTGGATAACCCGCTGGCGTTGAGCGATCTCTTCTGGTTTTCCATTAACCATGACCTGCAAACCGGCCCGGAGAAAGGCAACCAGAACCTCAGCGCCCACTGGTCCGTTCCGGTTGGCTGGTGGGGGTTTTCCCTGACCGGCAGCGACTATCACTACCACCAGACGGTCGCCGGGTTGAGCGGTGATTACCGCTACAGCGGAAAGAGCCAAAGCCTGGTTGCCCAGCTCAGCCGGGTGCTGCACCGCAACAGCGCGCAAAAAACCTCATTCACGTGGGACGTCGAGAGCCGGACCACGCGAAATTACATCAGCGACACTGAAATCGAGGTGCAGCGTCGCCACGTTTCCTCCTGGAAGGCGGGACTTTCGCACCGTCACTATATTGGCCCGGCAACGCTGGATGCAGGAATAAGCTATCAGCGCGGTACTCGCTGGTTTGGCGCACAGCCTGCGCCAGAAGAAGTATTCGATGAAGCCACGGCGCTGAGCCGCATTCTTCGCACGGATGCCCGCCTGAGCCTGCCGTTTGAGCTGATCGACCAGCATTTCCGCTACGACATAGCCTGGCAGCGTCAGACCAGCACCACCCCGCTGACTTCGCAGGATCAATTCTCCATTGGCGGGCGCTGGACCGTGCGCGGCTTTGATGGTGAACGCACCCTGAATGCCGATCGTGGCTGGCTGGTACGCAACGATCTCTCCTTACAGACCCCTCTCCCGGGCACCGAGTTTTATCTGGCAGCCGACTACGGCGAAGTGGCGGGCAGCGGAACGGAATACCTGACGGGAAATCACCTGGCCGGTGGTGCAGCCGGGCTACGCGGCACGCTCTGGAAAGTCGGCTTCGACCTGTTTGCGGGCGTTCCGTTTTCTCGCCCCGAGGGGTTCAAAACCAGCCCGGCCACGTTCGGCTTCAACCTGAACATGGATCTCTGACGATGCGGTATGGCGAATTCACGGTCCACTGCCCGTTTATGCTGGGCGAAACCCTTAACGAAGCGGAAGCGCTGGGCGCATCGGTCTGGCTATGGATGCACTCCTTCAACCACCGGGATGCGCCGCTGCACGTGCTGCCTGTGGTTCTTCTGCCCGTTATCAAGCGCAAGCAGTACGTCCTCGTGGAAAAAGAAGGTCGCCCGGTATTTTTTTTGAGCTGGGCGTGGATGAGCGAAGAGGCTGAAGGCCGCTATCTCAACGAGGCCACCATTACCCTGCCAGAGGAAGACTGGTGCAACGGCGATCGCCTCTGGTTTCGCGACTTTATCGCCCCCTTTGGCCACGCACGAGACATGTTCCGCCTGTTACGCGAAGAGATTTTCCCGCATCACATGGCCCGTTCTCTCTGGCATCGCGGCGAAGAAAAAGGACGCCGCATCAAAACGTTTTACGGCAAACGGGTCACGCGCGACGCGTTGCTGAACTGGAAAAAGACGCACCCGCTGCACGGATAACACATAAAAGGATTTTCACATGAACAAACGTCTTTACCGTATCGTCTTTAACAAAGCTCGCGGCATGCTGATGGTGGTATCGGAGCTGGCTCGCGGCTGTTCTGGCAGCGCGCCCTCTTCCGGTTTGCAACATAACCACCAGCGACTTATCTGCCGCGTCGGGGCGATTAGCCTCAGCCTGTGGCTGGCAAGCGGGGCAATAACGGTACAGGCCGCAGGGATTGTGGCGGATAAATCGGCACCCAATAAACAGCAGCCAACCATCATCAGCACCGCCAACGGTACGCCGCAGGTGAATATCCAGACGCCATCAGCGGGCGGCGTTTCCCGCAATACCTTCAGTCAGTTCGACGTTGATCAGAAGGGGGCCATTCTTAACAACTCCCATAAAAATACGACCTCCCAGCTCGGCGGAATGGTGGCAGCCAACCCATGGCTGGCAAAAGGCGAAGCGAAAATTATCCTCAACGAGGTTAACGCCCGCGATCCGAGCCACCTTAACGGCTTTATCGAAGTGGCGGGACAAAAAGCGGACGTCGTCATTGCCAGTCCGTCGGGCATTACCTGCGACGGCTGCGGATTTATCAACGCCGGGCGCGCCACGCTCACCACCGGCACGGCGCAAATGCAGAACGGTCAGATAACGGGCTACCGGGTCGAGCAGGGTGAAATTCACATTAACGGTAACGGAATGAACGCTACCGGCCAGAGCCACACCGATATTATTGGCCGTGCGGTGCAGGTAAATGCGGCCATTCATGCCCAGGATTTACGCGTCACGACCGGGCGCAATAGCGTGGATGCCGCTCATGAACAGATTACTGCGCTCGCGGATAACGGCACGGCAAAACCCAGAATGGCGTTGGATGTATCGCAGGTGGGCGGCATGTACGCCGGAAAAATTCGCCTTCTCGGGACGGAAAAAGGCGTCGGGGTGCGTAATGCGGGCAATATTGGCGCAGAAGCCGGGATGGTCACCCTCTCAGCCGATGGCCGTATCGAAAACAGCGGTGCAATCTGGTCTTCCGCTGACGTTGTCCTCTCTGGTAGCGCTGCCGTTCAGAACAGCGGGTCCATCGCGGCACAGCGTAACGTTAGCCTGACGGGCAACACGATTGTCAGCACCGGAGCGCTGGCCGCTGGCGTGCAGCCAGACGGCGCATTAGGCAGCGGCGGCGACATGACGCTCAACGCCAGCGGCAAACTTGAGATGCATGGCCTGAACGCGGCGGGCGGTAACGTAACCGCCTCCGGGCTGGGTCTTGATGCCTCCGGGAGCCTGACGCAGGCAAAAAACATTACGCTCAATGCCGGACAGGGCGATATCCGTACCGCCAGCGCGCAGGTCGTTGCGAATGACCAACTCAGCGTCACGACATCCGGCACCCTCGATAACAGCAGCGGCCAGCTTGCCGCCGACCGCATCACGCTCGCGGCGAAAAAGCTGCAAAACCAGAAAGGCCAGATTAGCCAGAGCGGATCGCAGGCGCTGGAACTCACCCACCGGGACGGTATAGATAACCGCGACGGTACCATTGCCGCCAACGCCGCAATATCCCTTAATGCCGCCGCGCTGGATAACCGTAAAGGCCAGATCCTGGCCGCAGATGCAGGTAGCCTGTCGGTGAAGACCGCGGGTGTGGCGGATAACCGCGAAGGCGTACTGGCCGCCGCAGAAAGCATCAGCGTGACCGCAGACCAGATGCACAACGACAGCGGGCTTATTAGCGCGGAAAAGGGCCGCATCGCGCTCGCCAGCATCAAGCCGATGACCAACGTCAGCGGACAAATCGTCGCCCGCACCACGCTGTCCCTCGAAAGCGGTGCGTTGAATAACGATAACGGCCTTATCCAGTCCGGTTCGGCAATGTCCATCAACACGCACGGCAATACGATTTCAAACAAAAATACCCTCGCTACGGGGGGTATCGTCAGCTTTGGCGAGCTGGATGTCCTCGCCAGCGCCATTGATAACCAGCACGGCATGCTGGCCGGTGCGCAAAAGACCACGATGCAGGCCACCCGCGTGGATAACCGCGACGGCATGCTGGCCTCTGAAGCCACCCTGCATCTGGATGCACTCTCCGTTGACAACCGGTTCGGTACGATCAGCGCAGGCGAAAGCCTGACGCTGGACTTAACCGACGCGCTGAATAACCGCAACGGTACGGTCAGCGCGACGGGAGCGCTCAATGCACGCACCTGGACGCTTGAGAATACGCAGGGAACGCTGGTCTCGGGTGACAGTGCGCGTATAGAAACGGCGCAAATCGTCAGCCAGGGAGGGGTTATCGCCGCCCAACGCGACCTTACGCTCACGGCGCAGCGGCTGGATAACGACGGTGGCGGTCTGGTGCAGACCGGTGGTGACCTTACGCTGAACGTGGAGCATATCAGCAACCGCGAAAGCGGCGACACCGGCGGGATCGTCAGCCAGGGGGACATAGCGATCCTGGCCGCCGATGTGCAAAACGATGCGGGAGTCGTGCTGGCGGGGAAACAGGCGACGTTAGACACCACCCGCTTTAGCAATATCGCTGGCACGCTGGTGGCGCTGGACGCGCTAACGCTTGCAACGCGCAGCGATACCGATAACCGTCAGGGAGTGATGCAGGGCAACGGCATTTTCCTTGATACACACGGATATCAGCTGGATAACCAGCAAGGAACGCTCTACAGCCTGGCGTCAATGCAGCTGGCGACCGCCAGCCTGAACAACCAGAACGGCACGATTGGGGCGAAGAGCGACATCACGCTGCACGCCGTGTCGCTAGATAACCGCGCAGGCGGGCGCGTGGTCAGCGAGCAGGCGATCGCGTTAAATCTCGAACGTCTTGATAACCACGAGGGGCAAATACAATCCCTCGGCAGCCTGATGGTTAACGCCGTTTCAGGGGTTATCGACAACACGCTTGGGCTGATGCGCAGCGGCGCAACGGTGACGCTCAACGCTGCCAGCCTGATCAACCGAAACACCCAGGCCGCCGGGAAAGGGATTGAGGGGCTGGATGTGGCCATCGTCAGCCAGCAGCTTGATAACGCGCAGGGAACGGTGATTTCAGGCGATACGCTGCACATCACTCACGCCGAAACACTCAATAACACTCAGGGCGAACTGTCCGCCGCAGGCACGCTGTCGCTGAGCGGCGCGGCTCTGCGCCTCATCAACACTGATGGTGTCGTGATTGGCGGCGAGAACGTCACGCTTGAAGCCGAATCGCTGACCGGCGATGGCCAGGTCCTCTCGCTCGGCGACATGATGATTCGCACGCAGCAGAGTTTTAACAACGCGGGCGACGTTATCGCCAACGGCAACATGACATTCACCACGCCGGGTAGCGTGACCAATAGCGGTAACCTGCTGGCAGGGGCAAAACTTGACCTCAGCGCCGCAAGCCTGCTCAATACCGCGTCCGGTGAGATTGCCGCCGGAGCCACCTGGCTGACCGTCTCCTCATCCCTCAGTAATTACGGTCTTATCGACGGCAGCCAGACGTGGATTAATGCGGACACGCTGAACAACGTCGGAACGGGGCGACTTTATGGCGACCATCTTTCACTTCAGGCGACAACGCTCAATAACCTTGCCCAGGACGGTACGGCGGCTACTATCGCCGGACGCCAGCGCGTGGACATCGGGGCGGGGACGATCAACAACCGTGACCACGCGCTGATTTACAGCGACGGCGTGCTCGCCATCGGTGGACGCGTGGACGATAACGGCTTTGCGACCGGACAGGCGCAAACGCTGAACAACCACAGCGCGACCATTGAGTCCGCAGGTGACATGGCGCTCTCCGTCAGCCAGCTTAATAACATCAACGACCATTTCAGCACCGAGGTGGCGCTGATCTCCACCGAGCAGATCCACGAGTACCAGCACAAGGGATCGCCCGAGCGCTGGAGCGCTGATGAAGAAGGCGTGTTTGTCGACCACAACTCGGCCGACAACCTGCTGAACCTGAACACGCCGGAAGATACCGGCGCCAACAACGACAACTTTTACGAGTACAACTACACCCGCACCATCGAAGAGGAGGTTATTGCAGAGAGTGACCCGGGCAAGATCCTCTCCGGCGGACAAATGGTCATCAGCGCGAACCACGTCCTGAACGACAAAAGCCAGATTGTCGCGGGAGGTACGCTCGGTATTTTCGCCGATTCGGTAGATAACGTCATGCCGGAAGGCAGCCGATGGATAACGGATGCAGGCTCGGTCACACACTACAGCCGTAAAACCAAAAAAGGCGGCGATTCTCAGGGAAAAAGTACCTCGGACTATCTGCCACCCGTGGTGATCCAGTCGATCACCCTGTCGCCGGGCAAAATGGAAGGATACAGCCAGACCGAGGGCAGCGGCATGACCCTTTCGCCCGCCGCCGCGCACGGAACAGATGCCACGCTCAATGGGACGGGGAGCCTGTCCGTCGACGTGGGCGCGGCGTCACCGAAACAGGAAAAACTTCCCCCTGTGCTGCCTGCCAGCAATACGGCAGGGAAATGGATTGAAACCCCTGCCAGCGGCGCAGAGGGCGACGTGATCCGCGCAATCGCCCCCGACATCCGCCTGCCGGACAACAGCCTGTTTAACACGCTGCCAGCACCCGATGCCCGTTACCTGATCGAGACCGATCCACGCTTCACGAACAACAAAGCGTGGCTGGGCAGCGACTACATGCAGGACGCGTTCGCGCTGGACCATGACAACATGCACAAGCGTCTTGGCGACGGCTATTACGAGCAGCGGCTGGTGCGGGAGCAGATCATTGCGCTTACCGGCGGGCGTTACCTGGGCGACCACCGTGACGACGAAACGCAGTTCAAAGCGCTGATGGATGCCGGTATTGCTTTCGGCAAGGCGCATCAGCTTGTTCCGGGAGTAGCGCTCACCGCCGAGCAGATGGGTCTTCTGACGGAAGATATGGTTTGGCTGGTCAACACCCGCGTCCAGCTTGCGGACGGAAGCTGGCAGACGGTGATGGTGCCGCAGGTTTATGTTCGCGTACAGCCGGGCGACGTTGACGGCGCTGGCGCGCTGATGGGCGGTCAGAACGTGGTGATGAACCTGAACCGCGATCTGGTCAATAGCGGCACGATCCACGGCAAGGAGAGGGTTCAGCTTAGCGCAGACTCCCTCACCAACCGCGCGGGTACCATTCACGGTGCGGATGTCAGCCTGTTGGCCCGCACGGACATTAACAACATTGGCGGCACAATCTCAGGTAACAATTCCGTACTGGCAACTGCCGGGCGGGATATCAACCTCACCACCACGACCCGTAGCGCCAAAAACACCGCCGGGAAAAACAGCTTTGAGCGCACCACCCTTGAGCGAGTTGCGGGCATCTACGTTCAGGGTGACGACGGCAAGCTCGTGCTGAGCGCCGGGCGCGATCTCAATCTGACCGGGGCGCAGGTCGTTAACAGCGGCAGCGAGAGCCAGACCGTGCTTAATGCAGGACGTGACCTGAACCTCACCACCGTGACCACCTCCGCCAGCGATAACCTGACCTGGGATAAAAATAACTGGCTGAAGCAGTCCACCACGCAGCAGGTGGGTAGCGAGGTGGCTGGCGGAGGCGATGTCTCAATGATGGCCGGGCGCGACGTTAGCGCTCAGGCCGCGACCGTCGACGCGGGCAGCAGCCTTGCCGTCAGCGCAGGCCGTGATATGTCCATCACCGCCGCCATCGACAGCAGCGAATTTGAATCACACCATCAATCCACCGGCAGCAGCGGCGCGTTCTCGAAAAAAACCGTGACCACGCACGATGTGGTAAATAGCGAGACGGCGCAGGGTTCCCTGTTCAGCGGCGACAGCGTAACCCTGCAGGCGGGACATGATTTACGGGTTCAGGGTAGCGATATTGTCGGAGATAACGATGTCCGGCTCGCGGCCGGAAACAACCTGACCGTCACCTCCGCAGACGAGCACGGCCAGGAGAGCCATCAGCGACAGGAGAAAAAATCCGGCCTCTCCGGTACGGGCGGCATCGGTATCAGCTACGGCAGCCAGAGCCTGAAGGTGACGGATAATACGCAGGAGGTGACCCATCGGGGCAGCACCATCGGTTCCGTAAACGGCAATGTCTCACTCAGCGCAGGTCATGATCTGGCGGTGCACGGCTCTGACCTGATAGCCGGGCAGGACATGACGCTCACCGGGAAAAATGTCAGCATCACCGCCGCCACGGACAGCAGCGCACAGACTCATACCGTGGAGCAGAAATCCTCCGGCCTGACGCTCGCGCTGTCCGGTACCGCGGGCAGCGCGCTTAACACCAGCGTGAGCACCCTGAAACAGGCCAGGGAGACCGATAACGACCGTCTGGCCGCACTGCAGGCGGTCAAAGGTGCGATGACCGCGGGACAGGGGGCGCAGGCAGTCCTCACCGACCAGGCCACCGGCAACCAGGCGGGCAATGACAACACGATCGGCATCAGCCTCTCTTACGGCAGCCAGTCCTCAACATCGACGCAGACCATGAAGGAGACCACGGCGAAAGGCAGCAGCCTCTTCGCCGGAAATAACCTCTCGGTGGTGGCGACGGACGGGGATGTGCTGGTGCAGGGCAGCCAGCTAGATGCCGGAAACGACATCCTGCTTCAGGCCAGCCGCGACGTGAACCTCCTGTCGGCACAAAACACCTCAACGCTTGAAGGCAAAAATGAGAGCCACGGCGGCAGCGCGGGCATCGGGATTGGCTTCGGCTCCGGTGGCGCGGGCATCAACGTTTCCGCCAGCGTGAATGCCGGGAAAGGTAAGGAGAACGGCACCACCCTCACCCACACCGAAACCACGGTTAACGCGGCGGATACGCTCACGATTATCAGCGGCCGCGATACGCATCTCACCGGGGCGCAGGTCAGCGGGGAGAGCGTGCTGGCCGATATCGGGCGTAACCTGACCATTACCAGCGAGCAGGACACCGACCGCTATGACAGCAGCCAGAAGAATATCAGCGCAGGCGGCAGCTTCAGCTTCGGCACCATGACCGGCTCGGGCGGCATCAGCTACAGCCGCGACAAAATGGACAGCGATTATGCCTCCGTGCGGGAGCAGAGCGGGATATTCGCAGGCAGCGGCGGGTTTGACGTCACGGTGGGCGGCCACACGCAGCTGGACGGTGCGGTTATCGCCTCCTCCGCCACGGCGGATAAAAACCGCCTCGACACCGGCACGCTCGGCTGGCGGGATATCCATAACACAGCCGAATACAGCGTGGAGCACCAGAGCGCGGGCATCAGCACCGGCGGCAGCATCGCCGGACAGTTTGCCGGGAATATGGCAAACGGCATGCTGAGCGGGGCAGACAGCAGCGGCAGCGCTGAAGGCACCACGCATTCTGCGGTTGAAAATGGCACGGTGATTGTCCGTGACAAAGCAAACCAGACGCAGGATGTGGCAACCCTCTCCCGCGACACGGAGAATGCAAACGGCAGCATCGACGCTATCTTCGATAAGGAGAAAGAGCAGCGCAGGCTCGACGAGGCGCAGCTTATCAGCGACATCGGGAGCCAGGTGTCTGATATCGCCCGCACGCAGGGCGAGCTGAACGGGGAGGCGCAGTCCGGCACGGGCAGCGACATCCAGCGTGCCATCCAGGCCGCCACCGCTGCGGCTCAGGGGCTGGCGGGTGGCGATATGACCGCCGCGCTGGCCGGAGCCGCCGCACCGTACGTGGCGGAGATTATCGGTCACCGGTCCGGGCTGGACGACGGGATGGAAAAAGCCGCTGCCCACGCGGTGGCCAGTGCCGTACTGGCGGCAGTGCAGGGGAAAGACGCGCTTGCGGGTGCAGCGGGTGCAGCGGGTGCCGCCGCCGGAGAGGTGGCGGGCACGCTCGCGCTGGAGATGTACGGGAAGGATGTTGCTGCGCTGAGCGAAAGTGAAAAGCAGACCATCAGCGCCCTGGCGACCCTCGCTGCAGGCATCGCGGGCGGGCTGACGGGCGACAGCACAGCATCTGCGGTTGCTGCGGCGCAGACCGGGAAGACGACGGTGGAGAATAACCTGATGGCCGGGAGTGAAGATGCACAGGCTGCGTGGTTACGACAGCACGGAACGGATATGGCAACATGTGCCGATAACCCGTCCGGGGCGGCATGTCAGAAAGCACAGAACGAAGCCAATGCAGTGGCATTCGCAATGGCATCAGCAGGACTGATTTATTTGCCAGGAGGAATGCAGGTGACGGCGGGGATTGGTGGAGCAGCAAATGCGGGGATTCAGTATGCGCTGACGGGCGATATTAATCCCACAGATGTCCTGATTGCCAGTTATGTTGGAGGATTTACAGCAAATACGGGCGTCTGGGGGACTATGGGCTGGAACGCAGCGGGGGGAGCCACATCTAATTACTTAAAAGGGGATGACCCTTTAATGGGAGCAATCATAAGTGGTGGTTCTGCTGGTATAGGATATGGAATAGGTAAGGCAGCCACAATCTCATTAGACAAATGGGTTAATCCCGCATGGAAAAACTATGATTGGGTAGATTTGGGAATGGGCATAAGTAGACCATTACCTTTGGATCCACGTCCAGCTGTGATAGGGAACATCATTGCTTCCGGCTCAACTGAAAGCATAGGTCAAGGTAGCTCTAAAGCTGCCGACCATTTAAAAGAAGGGGAAAAATAATGCTTAATCTCCTCAAATTGATTGCCACTATATCATTTGTTATATCAATAGTTACTACTGGGGTTTTTATTAGCCGCAGCTTATTTTATATAATCGAAATGAGAAGCTTTAATATTCCTTTTTTTGACATACTAAACATTAGTATTAAGGTTGGTTCTGTGGGAGGGTTAGTAGGTGGTATAGGTATATATTTCATCCCTTACTTTTCTAAAAATACATCTGGACGATAGCATAGATATGACCGAACACGGTAATAGAGCCGTGTTCGGTCTTTTAACTGTTAATTATCGCGCTTAATCACAGGCACATCCCCCGTATCATTCAGCGCTCCCGGAAACGTCTTCAACCAGTTAGCCACTTTCTGCTTATTTATATTCACTACACTCATACCTTCAAGACATCCCCATAACTCGCGCGTATGCTGTGGAGTAATCACAATGCAATCCTTCATCACACGGATTTTCACCGGCATACCATCAATAAAACCCGCATTCGACAACCACTTCCCGTTAAGGGGCAGGTAATTTCTGTCCATACGGGAATAAAGCTCACAACAGGCTGAACTGTCCTGCGGCGTTTCAGCTCGCGGATGTAAAGGGGCAGCATCAGTCCGCTTACCATGCAGGCGACGGGCATCTTTTTTGTGCACCGGCTCGCGGATTTCATTATCACTCTCGAATACTGCATTTTCTGTTTGGGCAATAGCCCACTCTGGCATAGAATTCTTCTCAGCCATAATCAACTCCTCTTTAGTTGTTTGTGGTTAGCGGTATATCGGTGCGCCAACACCTTTATACCGCGTGCTTACCGCTTCACTTTCATTACATATTATTCACAGCCCATGCCGCTGAAATTACCTGTGCCTATTATACCGCTATGGATAAAAACACAGCGTTGTATTACAGGGAATGTTTAATAAATGCGAAGCAGCTCGAAAAAATAATAACGATACCAGTAACACTTTCTTTTAAATAATCACAGTAAATATGTTCAGATAAAAATATACAGGTGGATAATAAACTGGTGGCACAAAGTTCATACATGCAGGACACATTCGCACTGCAGGCGGCCACACGCAGCTGGACGGCGGCATGATGGCCTCTGCGGCGACGACGGATAAAAACCGCCTCGACACCGGCACGCTCGGCTGGCGGGATATCCATAACACAGCCGAATACAGCGTGGAGCACCAGAGCGCGGGCATCAGCACCGGCGGCAGTATCGCAGGACAGTTTGCCGGGAATATGGCAAACGGCATGCTGAGCGGGGCAGACAGCAGCGGCAGCGCGGAGGGCACCACGCGTGCCGCTGTCGGAGAAGGAACCATTACCGTTCGTGATAAAGCGAATCAGGCGCAGGATACCGCCGCTCTTTCCCGCGACACGGAGAATGCAAACGGCAGCATCGACGCTATCTTCGATAAGGAGAAAGAGCAGCGCAGGCTCGACGAGGCGCAGCTTATCAGCGACATCGGCAGCCAGGTGTCTGATATCGCCCGCACGCAGGGCGAGCTGAACGGGGAGGCGCAGTCCGGCACGGGCAGCGATATCCAGCGGGCCATCCAGGCAGCCACCGCTGCGGCTCAGGGGCTGGCGGGTGGCGATATGACAGCCGCGCTGGCCGGAGCCGCCGCACCGTACGTGGCGGAGATTATCGGTCACCGGTCCGGGCTGGACGACGGGATGGAAAAAGCCGCTGCCCACGCGGTGGCCAGTGCCGTACTGGCGGCAGTGCAGGGGAAAGACGCGCTTGCGGGTGCCGCGGGTGCAGCGGGTGCCGCCGCCGGAGAGGTGGCGGGCACGCTCGCGCTGGAGATGTACGGGAAGGATGTTGCTGCGCTGAGCGAAAGTGAAAAGCAGACCATCAGCGCCCTGGCGACCCTCGCCGCAGGCATCGCGGGCGGGCTGACGGGTGACAGCACGGCATCCGCGGTGGCAGGGGCGCAGACAGGGAAGACGACGGTGGAGAATAACCTAATGGCCGGGAGTGAAGATGCACAGGCTGCGTGGTTACGACAGCACGGAACGGATATGGCAACATGTGCCGATAACCCGTCCGGGGCGGCATGTCAGAAAGCAATAAATGAGCGGGATGCTGTCGCACTGGCAATTGCATCTGGAGGCACGGCTTTTCTCTCAGGGGAGACTCTGTCCATGTGGGCACTAGGGGCTGGAGCGAACGCAGGTATCAGTTACTGGGTTGATGGCACAATTGATCCGGCAAATGTGGCTATTGCTGGCTGGGTAAACGTAATCACTATGGGTAATTACGTGGTGGGCACTGTGGGCTGGAATGCCGCTGGTGGCGCATTGGGTAACTGGATTGATGGTAAGGACCCGTTGTCTGGTGCATTAATCAATGGTGTGGGTTCTGTCGCAGGCTATGGTATCGGTAAGGGCCTATCGTGGGGAATAAATTCTGGCGCAAACTGGTGGAAAGGTGGATGGGATCCGAAATTCAACTCAGAGTTAATGCAGTTTACTGAAATAAAAGGAGATTTTGGGATCTCAAAGGAAATGGTGCCAAGTAATGTTCCCAGTTCAATTGGCGACATTGGAGGTAGTATATCTTCAGAAGTTGGCGGTAAATATACAGAATACAAAATGAAAAAAGCAGGAGGTGGTAAATGAAACCACTAAAATTCATGTTCCCTTTATTTTTTTTGATTGCCTTTAGCATAGTGTCAATTTTTCTAACAGGGGTGGTTTTATATATATGTGGGGAGTTTTTTTTCTTTTTTTATAAAGGAATACAAATGTCTTTTTCATCAAGTATTTTTTTTCTTTTAATCAAAATAAGTGTAAGTATCGGTAGCTTTGCAGGTTTAATGTTGTGGGTTGCTAATTCGCTAAAAAAATGATCCATTTCACTACAGAAAGTCGTGAGATATGACCGGAGTGAAGTTATGTGGTCACATCAGCATGGTGTTGATAAGTCCACTTCACTTGTAGTGACGGCCCATCAAAGTCGGTATGCCAAACATGGCGACGGACGGGGGATGTGCTGGTGCAGGGTAGCCAGCTTGATGCCGGAAACGACCTGCTGCTTCAGGCCAGCCGCGACGTGAACCTCCTGTCGGCACAAAACACCTCAACGCTTGAAGGCAAAAATGAGAGTCACGGCGGCAGCGCGGGCATCGGGATTGGCTATGGCTCCGGTGGCGCGGGCATCAACATTTCCGCCAGCGTGAATGCCGGGAAAGGTAAGGAGAACGGCACCACCCTCACCCACACCGAAACCACGGTTAACGCGGCGGATACGCTCACGATTATCAGCGGCCGCGATACGCATCTCACCGGGGCGCAGGTCAGCGGGGAGAGCGTGCTGGCCGATATCGGGCGTAACCTGACCATTACCAGCGAGCAGGACACCGACCGCTATGACAGCAGCCAGAAGAATATCAGCGCAGGCGGCAGCTTCAGCTTCGGCACCATGACCGGCTCGGGCGGCATCAGCTACAGCCGCGACAAAATGGACAGCGATTTTGCCTCCGTGCGGGAGCAGAGCGGGATATTCGCAGGCTCCGGCGGGTTTGACGTCACGGTGGGCGGCCACACGCAGCTGGACGGTGCGGTTATCGCCTCCTCCGCCACGGCGGATAAAAACCGCCTCGACACCGGCACGCTCGGCTGGCGGGATATCCATAACACAGCCGAATACAGCGTGGAGCACCAGAGCGCGGGCATCAGCACCGGCGGCAGCATCGCCGGACAGTTTGCCGGGAATATGGCAAACGGCATGCTGAGCGGGGCAGACAGCAGCGGCAGCGCGGAAGGCACCACGCGTGCTGCGGTTGAAAATGGCACGGTGATTGTCCGTGATAAAGCGAATCACGCAGAAAAAGAACTGGGCGGTGGGAAATGAAAAGCTTAGTCTCAAAATGGTTTTTAATCTTCATTTACCTGCTAATAGCCTTTCCGGTTGGGTTATTTATTGCTGCTGTAACTATGCAGATTTTAATCAGACTTTTTTACTTTTTCCTTGATGGATTATCTTTGAATTTGTCCTCTATTGATTACGTGAAAATTTTGAAAGGAAGTATCGCGGGAGGAGTTATTGGAGCAATAGGTTGTTGGTGGATCTACTCCCAGCACTTCCGAAAAAACCGAAGCAGATAATCTGACAGCGGCAGTGCCGACCGCGTAGGCCGGGAAGAATACGTTTGAGAATAACTCGCTGGCAGATGTTCTGGCAGGAGAAGCGAACAAACCGCTTTCCAGATTTTTTTTCTCGACAATTTTCTTATTTTCTTTTGGATCAAACCAGGTTATAAAACTGTATATCCATACAGTTAAAGGGAGTTCTTATGGCACTGGAACAGGGTATTGCGCAGCTGGTTCAGGGATTTATCGCTGCAGGTCGGCCCTCGTCGCGTCGACAGACCATTGAGGTACGACGTGCAGGGTATATTGCCAGCACGGGGCTTGCCGGAGAGACAGAAGCTCGCGTCCAGGTTGAAACGCATGTTCTTGAAGGTATGACCTTTCGGGTATTTTCGCCCCTCAATGCACCAGAAATACTACCTGCAGCCATCTACTATCACGGCGGCTGTTTTGTCAGCGGTGGTTTTGATACCCATGATAATCAGCTTCGCCAGTTGGCGTTTAAAGGAAACTGCCGGATCGTTGCAATTCAGTACAGGTTGGCACCGGAGCATACCTTTCCCGCCGCGCATGACGATGCTGAAAGAGGTGCGGATCTGGTCTGGCAGTATGCAGACAAATTAGGCGTAGATAAGAACCGGCTCACCCTCTGTGGAGACAGCGCAGGAGGGCATCTGGCGCTGGTAACGGCGCTGAGGCTTAAGGTTAAAAAGCTGTGGCAACCTGTGCAGCTTATTCTTATCTATCCCATGCTCGACGCCACGGCCAGTTTTGAAAGCTATGCCCTTAATGGCACGGATTATATTATCACCCGCGATACCCTGCTTAGTGGGTATGAAATGTATCTCGCAGAGACTGACCGCCAGCATCCGGAAGCTAGCCCTCTGTGGCGCGATGATTTTTACGGGCTTCCGCCAGTGCATATCATTACCGCAGAGTACGATCCGCTGTGCGATGAGGGAGAAATGTTGTATCAGCATCTGACTGAGCAGGGTGTGAAGTGTACCGCTCAGCGCTGGCTGGGCGTCATCCATGGCTTCTTTCAGCTTGGCGGCGTCAGCCAGTCAGCGCGAGACGTTATGCGGGATATCGCCGGGCGGATTAAGCACGCCCGAGATGAATGAACAAGAAATTACTCCTCCTCGTTCCCACCCTCTTCATATGCACCAAAAGGCTTCGCCGGAAGAACAATGTAGGTCCCTTCAAACACCGCACCCGGTGTTTTATCGCCAAACAGTTCGACCTGCATCTGTACGCGAGCTTTACGGCCGCGCGCCAGGCGGTCAAGATCGCCACCCAGTGATCCCAGATCGGCCACGGCGGTCGGCTTGCCGCTTATTGGTGCGCTATAGCGAATGTGGGCATCGGCCAGAATGATGGTGCCGCCCAGATGGCGCTCGCGCAGCATCAGCCAGATAAGTCCCCAGCCGGTGAGCGTGGCCAGTGAGAAAAGACTTCCGGCAAACAGGGTGTGGTGCGGGTTCTGATTGCCGGTTTCCGGCATGGTGGTAATAAATTTTTGTCCGGTGTACTGCTGAATGCGCACGCCCATTTTTTCACTGAGCGGAATGTGCTGATACCAGGCCTGCTGCAGCTGACCACACCAGTCGGCACGATGAAGAATATCATCCAGCGTGGCGATGGGTTTAATCATCAAAAAATGACGAATCGGCGTGGTTTGCGGGGTCGTGATCTCCCCCTGATTCACAAAACCAAGTTTGGCGAAGAATTCTACGGCATCTTCGCGGGCGCTACAGGTGACGCGCTTAACGCCTTCCTGACGGGCGACGGACTCAAGGGTCATCGCCATTAGCGTTCCCAGACCTTTGTCCTGCACGGAGGGATGAACCGCCATAAAGCGAATAGACGCTTCGTTATCGGCGTTGATATACAAGCGCCCGACGGCGACGAGGTTACCCTCCTCGTCCATCACCATCTGATGGTGGGCCATCGCGTCCCAGCCATCGCGTTCGGAGCCTTTTGGCTGATGCAGTGGCTTGCGCAGCATTTCCCAGCGGAACTGGTAATAAGCGCCTAACTCTTCTTCCGTTTGCGGTACTCGAAGGTGATACATAGCTGTACTCTCTCTTGTTACCCGCGGCCACGCCGCCAGTTGGCTCATACCTGGAGCCAGAATGTGACGGGGCCATCGTTCACCAGCGAAACCTGCATATCTGCAGCGAATCGTCCGGTTTGCGTATTCATTTCCTGCTGGCGACAACGCTCAACAAAGTACTCGTAAAGTGCTTCTGCACGATCCGGCGCGGCACCTTTAGAGAAACTCGGGCGCATGCCGCGCTCGGTATCCGCTGCCAGCGTAAACTGGGAAACCACCAGCACGCTGCCGCCCGCCTGCTGGACGTTCAGGTTCATCTTACCTTCCGCATCGCTGAAAATACGGTAGCCCAGCACGCGCTCACACAAGCGGTTGGCTTTTTGTTCGTCGTCATCCTTTTCGACACCTAACAACACCAAAAGTCCTGGGCCAATTTCGCCCGTCACCTCTCCCTCCACGGTGACGCTGGCACGGGTTACGCGCTGTATCAATGCAATCATGGTTGGTCTGCTTCTTGTTGTTTTTCAGCTTCTGCTGCTTTTTTCAGTTCGCGGTATACACCGAGAGTGACAGTTATTTCGGCACCAAGCAAGACGATACACCAGGTCCAGTAGACCCAGACAAACAAAATGGGGATCACCGCCAGCACGCCGTAAATCAGCTGATAAGACGGGAACATGGTGATGTAGAGGGCAAACCCTTTTTTACCGAGCTCAAAAAGCAGCGCCGCTACCAGCGCCCCCACAACCGCATCGCGGTTAGGCACGCGCGTGGTCGGCACGACGCTATAGAGCAGCCAGAACGAGAGCCACGAAAGAATCAACGGAAAGATGCGAAGCGCATTATCAATAGCGCCGTTTAAATCACTCGCCCAGCGCAAGGAAAGGAGATATGAACTGATCGCCAGGCTCGCCCCGGCCAGCAGCGGCCCCAGCGTGAGGATCATCCAGTACACGGCAAAGGAATACACTTTTGGCCGCGCTTTTTTACTCCGCCAGATCGTATTCAGCGCGTTATCAATGGCATACATCAACAGCAGCGCCGTGACGATAAGACCGCATGCCCCCACTGCCGTCATCTTGCTGGAATTGGCGACAAACTGCTCAATGTAGTTCTGGATGACATCCCCGGTTGCCGGAATGAAATTCGCGAAGACAAAATGACGAAGCTGCAGGCTGACGTCCGCAAACATTGGAAAGGCGGAAAACAGGGCAAAGATGACCGCCACCAGCGGCACTAATGAGAGCAACGACACGTAGGCGAGGTTACCCGCCAGCGTGGTCATGTTGTCCTCATCAATACGGTGCCAGAGCAGTTTCAGCCAGGCCCTCAGCGGGCGAGTATGATGCGTGGCTTTTTGATGAACGGTTTTTAGCATAGCTGCTTCGCGAAGTAGTTTGGTATCGTCTCTTTTCCGGTCACCAGAATTGACGTTATACCCAACTGATTAGCTCCCTCTATATTATCGGCGTTGTCGTCGAAAAAGACCGCATCGGCCGCGGTGAATCCCTCTGACTGCAGAACAGCCTGATAAATGCGCGCTTCAGGCTTACGCATCCCCATCTCCTGTGAGAGATAGATCTTATCGGCCGCCGCCTTAACTTCAGGGTATTCCTCAGGCCAGAACGTGGTGTGCAGACGGTTGGTATTTGACAACACAACGACCCGATGGCCCTGCTCGCGAAGCTTATGCATGATGTCGATCGCTTCAGGCCGGATGGCGACAAACACTGCCTGCCAGCCGTGTGAAAACTGCTCGTAGCTTAAGGGTAAATCCATCTCCTGACAGAAACGTTCAGCGAATTCTTCATCGTCGATCTCGCCGCGTTCATGCTGGTGGAAGGTCTCGCCCATCGCGAAATTCTGCTTCAGTGTCGCCAGCGGAACGCGGCTAAAGTCGCTCCATGCACCCAGCACGCGATTAAAATCGATATCGACGATTACGTTTCCTAAATCAAAGATATAAAGCATGGTTATCTCCTGCTCGCCGTGGAGAAGTAACTGTAGCGGGAATAGAGAGATTTGACTATGCGTGCCGTCTAAGGTGTGCGATCGATTTCTACGGCGCGTTTTTACGACAGTAAAGTGAAGGGACGTTTGACGCGGCAAAAAGCCAGGCACCCCGGTACTCATCGATCATCAGGCTCAACTCTCTTCCCGGCGTGCGATAAAAACCCGGCAGCGTTGCGTTGATATCAGCCTCATCCGCATTATCAGCGAAGGTTTTAACAATACGATCGTTATTTAGTACGCGCGCGTTCTGATGATAGCTGTAGTGAAAATAGATGGTCCGGTTAACTTCAGAAACCGTCTGACCAAATAATTTACCGTTAATGACGGTAGCCCCCTCCCGATGCTGCATCCGCCAGGAAACCGTACCCACAAATCGATTTTTACCAATCGTCCATTCCACATCTCCCGTACAGCGTATCGGCGTACTCGAAAAATGCGAATACGCTAACCACCCGCTGGTGATAGCGGCCATCAGAAACGCCGCCAGCAAAATAATACGGTTCCGGAGTGTCTTCATTGCTCATGCGCCCAAAAATAATGCGTGGTACATAAAGCTGCCGCGTCCCATCGCGCATCGTTATTACAGACAAACGCCGCGATTCGCTCCGTTTTACTATAGCCGATGAGGAAAACGTATCGTTTTTCGGCGCATAGACCGGGGTAGTTTTTTAACAGGCGCAAGTAATGATCCTGAATATGTTCATTAGGGGCATAAAAAAGCTGGCAGGCGTTGGTCGCGCTGCCCGTCGAAAGTGGAATGAAGTGGCTAAACGGCATGTTCTGGCGGTGTTTATATAATATCCCCCCGTTGATAAGCGCGATCAGCAAAAGCGTCGCGGTGATAATTATCCACCAGGCCGTCTTCTGCCTCTCGGTGCCATCGGCTATTGCCACGTCTTTATTGACGATGGTCAGCTCGGCGGCTGGGGTAAATACTTCAACCTGAGTGGCTTCGGAAAGCATCAGCCCGCGGCGAGAAATTGTTTTTACCGTATCGCGCGGTAACCCCACCTCAGCCAGAGCATTGCGTAATGTCAAAATGGCCTGGTAAAAGGTATTCGGTGTGGTGACGTCATTGCGATCCCCCCACCCCACCACCATTAACTGGTTTTGCGGAATAATTTCCCCAGGATGGGTGGCGAGATAAAGAAAACAGAGATTGGCAGGAAGCTGCAATTGTATCGTGCGCCCGGTAATATGATTCACCAGCGTTTTGTTTTCTGGGTCATACTCGACCAACTTGTTAATGAGATACAATTTTCCCTTCCTCTGCAATAACAATGCCTAACTTTATACGCTAAAAACATATACGTATATTTAACAACATTATAGGTCAGATGGATTAGGACGCGATACCATCCCGCCTAAGATTAAAAACAACATATTATTTTTCAATCTGTTACAAGCCGTTTTTCTTAGGTTTCCCTCATCTAAAACGACATAATGAGATTTCATTACACTTCGCCAGGCTAAATAACTATATTGAGCCGCAACCAGAGAAAAGACTGACGTAACGGCAGAAAGAAGAAACGAATCTTTAGCTATTAGTGCTATTTCGTGAATTTCCTTTTCGACTCTTTTTTGTCGAATAATCTTAAAGGATTGATGAATATTCCTGGTTTACTTCTGCCAGTGGATGTTCTTTCGCTATGACGACGGCCTGACAGAATAGAGACCACCAGGAATTTATATTCTCTGCCATTGTTTTTCGTAAATAAGGCAGGATCACCAAATATGTTTCAAGATTGACACATTTGAGCGGCAGTGAAATATTGACTATGAAAATAAGACAGGAGTGGACTGGATGATAACATCGTCGCAAAAGGTTGTCCGCTGTATAAGCTGTGAATTGTCCTGTCAGTTATATCCAGATAACGCAGTACGATCACAATACTGTGGCAACGCCTCGTTCGCGGTTTGGCCGGTTGGTAATCATTTCCTGCAGATTGCAGTAGAAAATAAAATATTGCGTGGGAACAAGAATCACTTATCACGTGGATTTATTTTTGTAGATTTTTCGATGCACAACCTGCGTGTGCTTGCCGATCCGCAATGGATTGAACGTTTGACGATAACCAACATGAACATCGTCATTATCACGGACCGCAAACTGGAGGCGCTAGCTAATTACTTATTCAATCACCGCAGTGAAATAAAGGGAGTTATTTATTCGGATGATAATGACGTTATATTACAGGAAAAAATTAGCCATCTTTTCTCCGGCAGACGGGTGAATAGTAGACGAGGAAGTACGTTGAATACCGTCGAATTCACTTTACTTAACCGATTTTTATCAGGAGCGTGTCTCCAGGAGATTATAAAAACAGACAGCATTGATGTTAAAAAAATTTATGTTCATAAAGTACGACTTGAGAGGAAGTTAGGCAACAGCATTCATAAAATTCTCGTTTCTATTTTGTAATTTCAACCACTTAATATACCCACATTTAATGGTGTGGAGGGTGTTCTACGCCTGAAAGAAAGGGGGCAGTTATGCCATATTTAATGAAACATTCACCAATCGCCGCTGCGATTTCTCTGGCGTTATCGTCAGCGCTATTTGCCGCACATGCAGCGGTAATAGATTTTGCTAATTTACCTGCCTCCGGAGCAGTAACGGATTTGCCTGCAGAAATACAGGCGCTGATCCCAGCAACGGCAAACGCGAACTTTAGCAAAAATACCAGCGACCCTAACTATGTCTACCAGTACAGCGCGGGTAATATTCCGATCTACGGAGATGGGATCACCCTCGAAGGACCGGGGGCAGAAGCCTTTGAGCATTCGGTAACCGTGATTCAGAACTCCACGTCCGGCAGCCCGGGAGTGATATTTGGTGACGATCTGACTATTCGCACCCAGTCAAAAGTGGCCGCCAACAATGGTAAAGACGTCGACGGCATTCGTACCCATGGGATGAACACGCCGGACAACCCGGTGTTTATCATTACCGGCGACCGTACCCACATTTACGTCAATGGCCAAAGCGGTGACGGCATTAATGCCGGATACAGCTCCTTCAGCCAGGGCTCTCTCGGCTCCGCCAATATTTATGTAGGTGACGATCTCTATATCGAAACCACCGGCAGTACCGGTCGAGGCATCAGCGCCTATGCACTGAATGATGCGTCAAAGGCCAAAAATAACGTTATCGTCGGCGATCGTGCGCATATTGTTACGCGTGGTACCTACGCCGAGGGGATTCGTACCAACCAGAGCGGCTCATACGTCCGTCTGGGTAATGAAGCCGCCATCGAAACGTACGGCACATCGGCCTACGGCCTGTATGCAGGTTCCGCATCTAAAATTGAGCTGGGAAAAAACGCGACGATAACCACCGACGCGGCCAGCGCCTCTGGGGTGTACTCTACCGGCTCGTCAACCATCACCCTTGATGAAGGCGCGACCATCACCACCAACGGTGCCAGCGCACATGGCGTCTATGCGTACACAGGCGCGGTGAATCTTGGTGATAACGTCACCATTGCGGTCAACAGCAGCGAGAAAACCAGCAGCTCCGCGCAAGCGCCGCACGGGATGTATGCCTGGTCACGCGGCGTGATAACGCTCGAGGGTGGCGCAACCATTACCACTGCTGGCCAGCGCGACAACGGTAGCTATGCTCTGAACGCCAGCAACGGTGGCGTGATTGATGCCTCCGCGGGCGGAAAATTCATCCTCAACGGCGATATCCTCTCCGCAGGCGGCGTCGCGGCCACCAGCACTGCGGCAGCGCAAAACAGCGCGATCGCGCTAACCATGCAGGATAACTCACTCTGGAACGGGGCGTCTTATATTGAGAGCAACGCCAACGGTAGCGGGACTATCGCGCTTACGATGAATGATGCCGTGTGGAATATGCGTGACAGCTCAACGCTGACCAGCCTGACGCTGAATGAGGGCGGCACGATTAATTTCCAGCATGCTGAGGATGCGGCGTGGCAAACTCTGACCATCAGTGACGATTTTATCGGCAACGGCGGCAAGCTGGTTTTCAATACCGTGCTGTTTGACGACACCTCTGAAACGGACAAACTGATCGTTGAAGGGAACACCTCCGGTCATACCGGGGTGGAAGTGAATAACATTGGCGGTACTGGCGCACAAACCGTAGAAGGGATTGAAATTGTCAGCGTGGGCGGCAACTCTGACGGAACGTTTGAGAAGGCCAGCCGTATCGTAGCGGGGGGTTATGACTATAACGTTGTGCAAAAAGGTAAAAACTGGTTTCTGACCAGCCAGGCTGAGCCCGTTGATCCACCGGTTGACCCGGTAGACCCACCTGTCGACCCTGTGGACCCTGTGGACCCGCCTGTCGACCCCGTGGACCCGCCTGTCGACCCCGTAGCCCCACCTGTCGACCCGATTGATCCGCCTGTTGACCCGGTGATTCCGCCTCAAGAGCCGGTTCCACCGCCTGCACCACCAAAAAGCGAGCATCAATATCGCCCGGAATTTGGTAGCTATCAGGCGAACAGCTATGCGGCAAATACGCTGTTTATGACCCGCCTGTACGATCGTCTGGGTGAAACGCAGTACACCGACATGCTCACCGGCGAGCAAAAAGTAACGAGTCTGTGGATGCGTAACGTCGGCGGCCATACGCGTTTCAGGGACGGCAGCGGCCAGCTAAAAACCACCGCCAATCGCTACGTACTGCAGCTGGGTGGTGATGTCGCCCAGTGGAGCACCGACGGCCTGGATCGTTGGCATCTTGGCCTGATGGCGGGCTACGGCAACAGCCAGAGCCGGAGTGCTTCCAGCCTGACCGGATACCGCTCACGCGGTGAAGTGAATGGCTATAGCGTAGGGCTATACGGTACCTGGTACGCAAACGACGCGGATAAAAGTGGTACCTACGTGGATAGCTGGATGCTGTATAACTGGTTCGACAATAAGGTTATGGGGCAGGACCAGGCCACTGAGCGTTATCGCTCCAGCGGCGTGACCGCTTCTGTAGAAGCTGGCTATAGCGTTAAGGTAGGCGAAAGCGGCCGCAACAGCTACTGGATCCAGCCGAAGGCGCAGGCCGTTTGGATGGACGTGCAGGCTGACGATCATCGCGAACGCAACGGTACGCGGGTGAAAGACGAAACCCAGGGGAACCTGATGACACGTCTCGGCGTGAAGGCCTACATCAGCGGCCATAATGCGATTGACGACGGTAAATCACGGACCTTCCAGCCGTTTATCGAGGCAAACTGGATCCACAATACCCAGACCACGCGCATCCGCATGGATGACGTCAGCAATGAAATGCGCGGTACTCGCAATATCGGTGAACTTAAGACAGGCGTAGAGGGACAGATTACGCCGCAGCTTAGCGTATGGGGCAATGTGGCTCAGCAAATAGGCGACAAAGGCTACAGCGATACCCAGGGGATGCTGGGAGTGAAATACAGCTTCAAATAACAACAAAAAAGCCGCTGAGAAATCAGCGGCTTTTTTTAATACGAATTAACCGTATTAGTCTTCTTTCGGACCGCGCATCGCACGTTTACGATCGTTCTCGGTCAGGTGACGTTTACGGATACGAATTGACTGTGGAGTCACTTCGACCAGTTCGTCATCATCGATGAATTCCAGAGCCTGCTCCAGAGTCATCTTGATCGGTGGAACCAGAACCGTTGCTTCGTCAGTACCGGACGCACGCATGTTGGTCAGTTTCTTACCGGTCAGGCAGTTTACGGTCAGGTCGTTAGAACGACTGTGAATACCGATGATCTGGCCTTCATAAACTTCTGCACCGTGACCCAGGAACAGCTTACCGCGATCCTGCAGACCGAACAGCGCAAACGCAACCGCTTTACCCTGACCGTTGGAGATCAGCACGCCGTTGTTACGCTGGCCCACTTCGCCCGGACGAACGTCGTCGTAGTGGCTGAAGGTGGAGTACAGCAGACCGGTACCGGAGGTCATGGTCATGAACTCTGAACGGAAGCCGATCAGACCACGGCTTGGGATCACGTAGTCGAGACGTACGCGGCCTTTGCCATCTGGATTCATGTTTTTCAGGTCACCTTTACGCTCACCCAGTGCCTGCATCACAGAACCCTGGTGCTGCTCTTCAACGTCCAGCGTTACGTTTTCGAATGGCTCTTGTTTACGGCCATCGATCTCGCGGAAGATGACTTTCGGACGGGAAACCGCCATTTCGAAACCTTCACGACGCATGTTTTCGATCAGAACAGACAGGTGCAGCTCACCACGACCAGAAACGCGGAATGCGTCTGCATCCGGGGTTTCTTCAACGCGCAGCGCAACGTTGTGCACCAGCTCTTTGTTCAGGCGGTCAAGGATCTGACGAGAGGTAACGAACTTACCTTCTTTACCACAGAACGGAGAGGTGTTGACGTTGAAGAACATGGTTACGGTTGGTTCATCAACGGACAGGGCTGGCAGCGCTTCGACGTTCTGCGGATCGCAGATGGTGTCGGAGATGTTCAGTTCACCCAGACCGGTGATAGCGATGATGTCGCCCGCTTCAGCGATGTCGCTCTCGATACGCTCAAGACCCAGGTGAGTCAGTACTTTACCAACTTTACCGTTACGGGTTTTGCCTTCGCTATCGATGATAGTAACCTGCTGGTTAGGCTTCACTTTACCGCGCTTGATACGACCAATGCCGATTACGCCAACGTAGTTGTTGTAGTCGAGCTGAGAGATCTGCATCTGCAGGGTGCCGTCGAGATCGACGTTTGGCGCAGGAACACGGTCAACAATCGCCTGATACAGCGGGGTCATGTCTTCAGCCATGTCTTCGTGGTCCAGACCTGCGATACCGTTCAGCGCAGAGGCGTAAACGATAGGGAAGTCCAGCTGCTCGTCGGTCGCGTCGAGGTTAACGAACAGGTCGAAGACCTGGTCAACAACCCAGTCAGGACGCGCGCCAGGGCGGTCAACTTTGTTGATAACAACGATTGGCTTCAGACCATGGGCAAAAGCTTTTTTGGTCACGAAGCGCGTCTGTGGCATTGGGCCATCCATTGCGTCAACGACCAGCAGAACGGAGTCTACCATGGACATTACACGTTCAACTTCACCACCGAAGTCGGCGTGCCCTGGGGTATCAACGATGTTGATACGGTAGTCATTCCATTTAATCGCGGTGTTTTTCGCGAGGATAGTAATCCCACGCTCTTTCTCCAAATCGTTGGAGTCCATCACGCGTTCTTGGGTTTCGGCACGCGCATCAAACGTACCGGATTGCTGCAGCAGCTTGTCAACCAGGGTAGTTTTACCATGGTCTACGTGCGCGATGATGGCGATGTTACGCAAATTTTCGATCACAACTTTGCCTCAGGCATTTAGAAATAGCGCGTTATTGTACACGGATTAATCGCACTACAAAACAGGATCACAAACATCCCCCGCAAACAAGTATTGCAGAGATGCTTTGTGATCGCTTTCACGGAGCGGTAAAAGGGCACTTTAACGTAAATTGCACCAATATGGTGCTCAATGTTCACATTGAAGCACTATACTGGTGCAACAAATCCATCGTGGTGCAGCCCTTTTGCACTATGGTGCGCATGATAACGCCTTTTTGGGGTGTTTTAAAAGTTGGCACAGATTTCGCTTTATAAAAAATACATGGCAACAGCCAGTACAAACAGAAATTGAAGACCTCGTTACCACGACGACAATGACCAATCTGGAGAGTTAAGTATGTCCGCTGAACACGTTTTGACGATGCTGAACGAACATGAAGTGAAGTTTGTTGATCTGCGCTTCACCGATACCAAAGGTAAAGAACAGCACGTCACAATCCCTGCTCATCAGGTGAACGCCGAATTCTTTGAAGAAGGCAAAATGTTTGACGGCTCCTCCATTGGTGGCTGGAAAGGCATTAACGAATCCGACATGGTTCTGATGCCGGACGCGACCACTGCGCTCATTGACCCGTTCTTCGAAGAACCAACCCTGATCATCCGTTGCGACATCCTCGAGCCAGGCACGCTGCAAGGCTACGACCGCGACCCACGCTCTATCGCAAAACGTGCTGAAGAGTACCTGCGTTCTACCGGCATCGCGGATACCGTTCTGTTCGGACCAGAGCCAGAGTTCTTCCTGTTTGACGACATCCGTTTCGGCGCTTCAATTTCTGGTTCCCACGTGGCTATCGATGACATCGAAGGCGCATGGAACTCTTCCACCAAATACGAAGGTGGTAACAAAGGTCACCGTCCTGGCGTGAAAGGCGGTTACTTCCCGGTTCCTCCGGTCGATTCTTCACAGGACATCCGTTCTACCATGTGTCTGATCATGGAAGAGATGGGCCTGGTTGTTGAAGCTCACCACCACGAAGTGGCGACCGCTGGCCAGAACGAAATCGCTACCCGCTTCAACACCATGACTAAAAAAGCGGATGAGATTCAGATCTACAAATACGTTGTGCACAACGTTGCGCACCGTTTCGGTAAAACCGCGACCTTCATGCCAAAACCAATGTTTGGCGACAACGGTTCCGGTATGCACTGCCACATGTCTTTGTCCAAGAACGGTACCAACCTGTTCTCTGGCGACAAATATGCGGGTCTGTCCGAGCAGGCGCTGCACTACATCGGTGGTGTTATCAAACACGCTAAAGCGATCAACGCCCTGGCGAACCCAACCACCAACTCCTACAAGCGTCTGGTCCCGGGCTACGAAGCGCCAGTGATGCTGGCCTACTCTGCACGTAACCGTTCTGCTTCTATCCGTATCCCGGTTGTTGCTTCTCCGAAAGCGCGTCGTATCGAAGTGCGCTTCCCGGATCCAGCGGCTAACCCATACCTGTGCTTCGCAGCACTGCTGATGGCCGGTCTGGACGGTATCAAGAACAAGATCCACCCGGGTGAAGCGATGGACAAAAACCTGTACGACCTGCCGCCAGAAGAAGCGAAAGAGATCCCACAGGTTGCTGGCTCTCTGGAAGAAGCCCTGCAGGCGCTGGACGCAGACCGTGAGTTCCTGACTGCGGGCGGTGTGTTCACTGATGAAGCTATCGACGCTTACATCGCTCTGCGTATTGAAGAGAACGACCGTGTGCGTATGACTCCGCACCCGGTTGAGTTCGAGCTGTACTACAGCGTTTAATAAAGTTGTTTTACCCGGCGTGATAAGCGCCGGGGGTAGTTGCCGTGGAAACTTTTAGCCCATCTCCGGATGGGCTTTTTTCTCCACCAACAACCTGATCTCACGCGCTTTTTACGCCGAAAACGCTATACTGCACTAAAACAGTGCAAACAACTCCAGGAGACTGCTGAATGGCAACTGGCACGCTGCCCGATGCTGGGCAGATCCTCAATTCTTTGATTAACAGCATTTTGCTGGTCGATGACGAGCTGGCCGTTCATTACGCCAACCCGGCGGCGCAGCAGCTGCTCGCCCAAAGCGCACGTAAACTGTTCGGCACCCCGCTTCCTGAACTCCTGAGCTATTTTTCGCTGAATATTGGCCTGATGCATGAAAGTTTGCAGGCTGGCCAGGGGTTTACCGATAACGAAGTGACGCTGGTGATCGACGGACGCTCGCACATTCTGTCGCTGACCGCGCAGCGTCTTCCCGATGGGATGATCCTGCTGGAAATGGCGCCGATGGATAATCAGCGTCGACTGAGCCAGGAGCAGCTTCAGCATGCGCAGCAAATTGCCGCCCGTGACCTGGTGCGCGGTCTGGCGCATGAAATCAAAAACCCGCTGGGTGGATTACGCGGCGCGGCGCAGCTTCTGACCAAGGCGCTGCCCGACCCCGCGCTGGCGGAGTATACCAACGTCATCATTGAGCAGGCGGACCGTCTGCGGAATCTGGTAGACCGTCTTCTTGGGCCACAGCAGCCGGGAATGCACGTCACTGAAAGCATCCATAAAGTGGCTGAGCGGGTGGTGAAGCTCGTCTCAATGGAGCTGCCGGAGAACGTCACGCTGGTACGTGATTACGACCCAAGCCTGCCGGAACTGGCCCATGACCCGGACCAGATTGAGCAGGTCCTGTTAAATATTGTGCGTAATGCCCTGCAGGCGCTGGGGTCTGAAGGGGGCGAGATTATTTTACGCACCCGCACCGCCTTCCAGCTCACGTTACACGGCGTGCGCTACCGGCTGGCGGCCCGAATCGACGTTGAGGATAACGGGCCCGGCATTCCATCGCATCTGCAGGATACCCTGTTCTACCCGATGGTAAGCGGTCGCGAAGGCGGGACCGGCCTGGGCTTATCCATTGCCCGCAGTTTGATCGATCAACACTCCGGGAAAATTGAATTTACCAGTTGGCCGGGACATACCGAGTTTTCGGTTTTCCTGCCGATTAAAAAATAAAGGTGACGTTTATGCAACGAGGGATAGTCTGGGTAGTCGATGACGATAGCTCCATCCGTTGGGTGCTTGAACGCGCGCTCACAGGGGCGGGATTAAGCTGCACGACGTTTGAGAGCGGCAGCGAAGTGCTCGACGCACTCACCACCAAAACGCCAGATGTTCTGCTTTCGGATATTCGTATGCCGGGCATGGACGGGCTGGCGCTGTTAAAGCAGATCAAACAACGCCACCCTATGCTTCCGGTCATCATAATGACCGCGCACTCCGATCTGGATGCCGCAGTGAGCGCCTATCAGCAAGGAGCGTTCGATTACCTGCCCAAACCGTTTGATATCGACGAAGCGGTGGCGCTGGTTGAGCGCGCGATTAGCCATTATCAGGAGCAGCAACAGCCGCGCCACGCGCCCGATTTTGGGCCAACGACAGACATCATCGGCGAAGCGCCGGCGATGCAGGACGTGTTTCGCATTATTGGTCGTTTGTCCCGCTCGTCCATTAGCGTATTGATTAACGGTGAATCGGGAACCGGTAAAGAGCTTGTGGCGCATGCGTTGCATCGCCATAGCCCACGGGCAAAAGCGCCGTTCATCGCCCTGAATATGGCGGCGATCCCGAAGGATTTGATTGAGTCCGAACTGTTCGGCCATGAAAAAGGGGCATTTACCGGCGCAAATACCATTCGTCAGGGGCGCTTCGAACAGGCTGACGGCGGCACGCTGTTCCTGGATGAAATCGGCGATATGCCGCTGGATGTCCAGACTCGCCTGCTGCGCGTGCTGGCCGACGGGCAGTTTTATCGCGTGGGCGGCTATGCGCCGGTGAAGGTGGACGTGCGTATTATCGCCGCGACCCACCAGAACCTGGAGCAACGCGTGCAGGAAGGAAAATTCCGCGAGGATTTATTCCATCGTCTGAACGTCATCCGCGTTCATTTGCCGCCGCTGCGTGAGCGTCGGGAAGATATTCCCCGCCTGGCACGCCATTTCCTGCAGGTGGCCGCCCGCGAGCTGGGTGTGGAAGCCAAGCAGCTTCACCCGGAAACCGATGCCGCTCTGACGCGTCTGGCGTGGCCGGGCAACGTGCGTCAGCTGGAAAACACCTGCCGCTGGTTAACCGTGATGGCCGCCGGGCAGGAAGTGCTGATTCAGGATTTACCGGCCGAGCTGTTTGAAGCGACCGCGCCTGAAAGCAGTACCGGGCACGCGCTGCCGGACAGCTGGGCGACGCTGCTGGCACAGTGGGCCGACCGCGCGCTGCGTTCCGGTCATCAAAACCTGCTGTCTGAAGCTCAGCCAGAGATGGAGCGTACGCTGTTAACCACCGCGCTTCGCCATACGCAGGGTCATAAGCAGGAAGCCGCTCGCCTGTTGGGATGGGGACGTAATACCCTGACGCGCAAGCTTAAAGAGCTGGGAATGGAGTGATCGTACGCCGCTGTGTAAAGGTTATTAATTGAGCGCAAATTGCCGTTATTTTGCGCTTTACTGTTCCGATGAGTTTTGTATGATCGTGCCCGGAAATTGGGGGTGAACATCATGCTGGAAACAATCGTGAATATGCTCTCTAGCGGAGCCGCTGAAAGCCACACGCCACAAACAGCCGTTGCGGCTATGTTGTGCGCGGCGCTGGTGGGGCTGTTTAGCTAGCGAGTTGAACGTAAAAGCCGGGTGGCGGCTTCGCCTTACCCGGCCTACGTTTCGCGCTTTTGGCAATGCGCCTTAAATCACCCGCGAGAACTGCTGCAGGCGCGCTTTCTGGCGCAGATACGCATCAAAGCACATGCAGATATTACGAATCAACAGACGCCCTTTCGACGTGACCTCAATCGCGCTTTCCGACACATCCACCAGCCCGTCTTTCGCCAGCGGTGCAATCAGCTTCAGGTCTTCCGCAAAATAATCGCTGAAATGCAGATCCCACTGCGACTCAACGTCGCTGAAATCGAGACGGAAGTTGCAGATTAGCGCCTTAATGACATCGCGACGGATGCAGTCGTCGCGCGTTAACGCAATGCCGCGCCACAGCGCGTTGCCCGATTCATCAACCTGCTGGTAGTAGCGCTTCAGCTCTTTCTGGTTCTGCGCGTAACAGTCGCCAATCATACTGATGGCGGAGACGCCCATCCCCAGCAAATCGGTATCGCCCTGCGTCGTGTAGCCCTGGAAGTTGCGGTGCAGTACGCCTTCACGCTGAGCAATCGCCAGCTCGTCATCCGGACGGGCAAAGTGATCCATCCCGATAAACTGATAGCCGGTTTCGGTCAGCGAGGTGATGGTTTCCTGCAGGATATCCAGCTTCTGCTGGGCAGAAGGAAGATCGGCATCTTTGATTTTGCGCTGGGCGGCAAAGAGGGTCGGCAGGTGCGCATAGTTAAAGACGCTCAGGCGGTCCGGGTTAAGTTCGGCCACGCGCTTCAGGGTGAAGGCGAAGCTTTCCGGCGTCTGCTTTGGCAGGCCGTAAATCAGGTCGATATTGGTCGATGTAAAGCCGATATCACGCGCGTGGTTGAGCAAGGCGAAGATAAACTCTTCGTCCTGCTCGCGGTTCACCAGACGCTGAACCTCTTTATTGAAATCCTGCACGCCCATGCTCAGACGATTGAAGCCTTCGGCGCGTAAGTGATCCAGTACATCCAGCTCAATTTCACGCGGATCTACCTCGATCGAGATTTCCGCGTCGGCGTTAAAACTGAAATTGCCGCGCAGCAGGGTCATCAGGCGGCTTATTTGCGCTTTATTCAGATAGGTTGGCGTGCCGCCGCCCCAGTGAAGCTGGCTGACGTGACGGCCAGCAAAAAGCGGTGCGCGATGGACAATTTCTTGTTCGAGCGCATCAAGATACTGGTCGGCTTTGTGCTGCTGACGGGTAACGATTTTATTGCAGCCGCAGAAGTAACACAGCTTATGGCAGAACGGAATATGGACGTAGAGCGACAGCGGACGCTCAGGATAGCGCGCGACAGCCTGCTGGAAATCACGCTCTCCGAAGGCATCGGAGAACTCCAGCGCGGTGGGGTATGACGTATAACGCGGCCCGGAATAGTTATATTTCTGGATTAGGGCCAAATCCCAGTCGATAGTTGGTGCTGACATGCTCACTCCTTCCGTTGGTGTCGCGTTCGTATACGGCGGCCCGTTCTGGCCCCATTGCGGGCCATCACTCGGGTGCGCAGCCACTTCTGTCGCCGCGACAACCGCCGTAGTTTAACGAATAACCACACCAGATAACATATAACCGGAAGGGTTATAAGCAGGACTATCGTGCCTGCCGGGTGCAAATGTTAGTTTCCACCCTTCAGAAGACGCATCATATCTTCCTGCTTCTCGTCTTCTTCTTCATCTTCGTCATCGTCGTATGACAGGCCCAGCTTCTGCATCAGTTCATCGATACGATCCAGTTTGGCATCCACCCATGACTGCTCTTCAGCGGTCAGGGTTTCACCCTCTTCAAGACGTTCCAGCAGCGCGTCCAGGCGCTCATCGTTCTCCAGCAAATCCAACTCAGCCTGCGGTGAAAGCATAGGTTTCTCGCTCTTTGGTTTGTGCTGCTTAGTGACCGGGGTGTCTGTCACGCCCAGTGGAATGGGAGTTTTACTGCCGATACGAGGGTCTTTCTGCTGTTTGCCTTTTGCAGAAGTACCCGCAGCACCACCACCGTTGGCACGGCTACCCGCAGTGTGACCGCGATGTTTTTTGTCGCGTTTACGATCGCGCGCTTCCTGGTTGAGTTCTTCGCGCGTTTTGCGGCGTGCTTTTGCAGGGCGTTTCGCGCCCGCTGCGGTGGTCGGTTTTTTCATGATGTTTTATCTTTAAGCCGTTTTATTCAGTATAGAATTGCGGCGAAATCTAGCAGAAAGCAAGCAAAGAAAAAAGGCGACAGAGCAATCTGTCGCCTTTTTTCCTGACTCACAACCCTTAGCGGGTCAGACATTCCATGTTTGCCAACAACAAACCCTGTTTATCCCTTGGCTAATACCGTCCGTGATACGGTTCCATTTCCTGTTAAAACGCCTCCAGGCGCTGGTCATCCTGACAATCCTGCGTCTTCGCCTCCTGGCGCTCCTGACCCTAATCCTTAAGTCGATATCCTGTTGGCTTCCTCGCCTTGACGCACACTTTACCTTGTTCCGTTAAACTAACAAGCAACGAAACGGTACAAAAAGAGATTTTCAGACAATTACCCGGAAATAAACTTATGATTTAAAACAGTTTGGCTTTTTTAACGCCTGCGAATTCTCTGAAATCTCCCATAGCATCACTGGCCGATCTCTCACACCGGTTGGGGCATTCGCCTACAGGTCGTAGCAATCGGAAAAGCCTTTTGCCTGCATTCGGGTATAATCCCCTTCAGATTACGATTTTGGAGACGACCACGTGACTACCTGGAACTACCAACAGACGCATTTTGTCACCAGTGCGCCCGATATTCGCCACCTTCCTTCTGATACCGGTATTGAAGTGGCATTTGCTGGCCGCTCCAATGCGGGGAAATCCAGCGCCCTGAATACGCTGACCAATCAGAAGAGCCTGGCGCGTACCTCAAAAACACCTGGCCGTACCCAGCTGATCAACCTGTTTGAAGTCGCTGAGGGCAAACGCCTGGTCGACTTACCGGGCTACGGTTACGCGCAGGTCCCGGAAGAGATGAAAATCAAATGGCAGCGTGCGCTGGGTGAATACCTGGAAAAACGCCTGTGCCTGAAAGGTCTGGTGGTGCTGATGGATATTCGCCATCCCCTGAAAGATCTGGATCAGCAGATGATCGACTGGGCTGTAGCAAGCGATATCGCCGTGCTGGTGCTGCTGACGAAAGCCGATAAGCTGGCAAGCGGCGCGCGCAAAGCGCAGGTGAATATGGTTCGCGAAGCGGTGCTGGCATTCAACGGTGATGTGCAGGTTGAGCCGTTCTCCTCCCTGAAAAAGCAGGGCGTGGACAAGCTGCGTCAGAAGCTCGACACCTGGTTTAGCGAGCTGGAACCCGCGACGGAAGCGGAAAAAGAGTAATACCGAGCGCGGCGATGGCCGCGTTTTTTTTTGCCTGGATTTTTCTTTGCCGCAATAAAAAACGCCCCAGTCATTACTGACTGGGGCGGCTAAAATATTCAGCCAAATCCGATTACGTGAAGTAAAAGGTCTGAAAGATAGAACATCTTACCTCTGTACCCTACGCCGATAACTCTACCCCTTTTTGTGCTGCAGAAAAAGCACTTTTTGTAGTTTTTTTTCATTCTTTACATAGGGAATTCTAATGATCGTCACAAAACGCGCGTTGTTATGTTGCAAACTTACATAAAAGGCGCGTTATGCGAAGAACCGTTAGTGAGCCTGATCCCAGTTTTCGCCACTTCCCACTTCCACCAGCAACGGAACGTCAAGCGTCATGCTGCTTTCCATCAGTTCGTGGACCTTCTTCGACACGGCGTCGAGGTCGTCTTTGTGTACTTCAAATACCAGTTCATCGTGTACCTGCATGATCATTTTCACGCGAGGCTTCTCTTCTTCCAGCCAGGCATCAACGGCGATCATCGCACGCTTAATAATGTCCGCCGCGGTACCCTGCATCGGGGCGTTGATTGCCGCACGTTCAGCGCCAGCGCGACGCGCCGCGTTGCTGGATTTGATGTCCGGTAAGTAGAGACGGCGGCCATCCAGAGTTTCGACGTAACCTTTTTCCTTCGCCTGCGCGCGGGTGCGTTCCATATATTCCAGCACGCCCGGATATCGCTCGAAGTAGAGATCCATATACTTCTGCGACTCTTTACGCGGAATGTTGAGCTGGCGCGAAAGACCAAATGCACTCATACCGTAAATCAGGCCGAAGTTGATCGCTTTAGCGCTGCGGCGCTGCTCGTTGGTCACGCTGTCCAGCGGCAGGCCGAAGACTTCGGCCGCGGTTGCACGGTGGATGTCCTTCCCTTCCGCAAACGCGGTCAGCAGGCCTTTGTCGCGGGACAGATGCGCCATAATGCGCAGCTCAATTTGCGAGTAGTCAGCAGAGACAATCAGATAATCCTCTGGTGCGATGAAAGCCTGGCGAATACGGCGGCCTTCTTCGTTACGTACCGGGATGTTCTGCAGGTTAGGATCGGTAGATGAGAGACGACCGGTCGCCGCGACAGCCTGATGATACGACGTGTGCACGCGACCCGTTTTCGGATTGATCATCAGCGGGAGCTTGTCGGTGTAGGTAGACTTCAGCTTCGCGAGACCACGGTACTGCAGAATAACTTTTGGCAGCGGGTAATCCAGCGCCAGCTCTTCCAGCACCTCTTCAGAGGTTGACGGTGCGCCGCCAGGGGTTTTCTTCAGCGGCTTGATGCCCTGCTTTTCAAACAGAATGGTTTGCAGCTGCTTCGGTGACGAAAGGTTAAACGCCTCGCCTGCAAGCTCATGCGCTTTTTGCTCGAGCTCGGTCAAGCGCTGCGCCAGCTCCCCGGAGTGGTTATGCAGCACCGTGGGATCGATTTTCACGCCGTTACGTTCAATGCGTGACAGCACGGGCACCAGCGGCATCTCGATATGCTGGAACACGTTCAGCGGACCTTCATGCTTCTGCAGTTTTGGCCACATCTTCAGGTGCAATTGTAGCGTGACATCAGCGTCTTCCGCCGCATAGCGCCCCGCCTCTTCAAGAGCAATCTGGTTAAAGGTGAGCTGATTTTTCCCTTTACCGGCAATCTCTTCAAAGGTGATGGTTTTGTGCTTGAGCCAGCGGTCAGATAAGGAATCCATATCATGACGACCCGCGACGCTGTCCAGAATGTAGGATTCAAGCATGGTGTCGAAGGCAATCCCGCGCAGTTCAATGCCGTAGTTTTGCAGAATGCCGCGGTCGTACTTAAGGTTTTGTCCAACCTTAAGCGCCTTTTCGTCTTCCAGGATCGGCTTCAGCAGCTCAAGCACGCGTTCACGGGAAATTTGCTCCGGCGCATCCAGGTAATCGTGCGCCACAGGAACGTAGGCGGCAATACCCGGCTCTGTCGCAAATGACAGGCCAACCATATTGGCTGAGATGTTATCGAGACTGTCAGTTTCGGTATCAAAGGCAAAGACCGGGGCCTTTTTCAGTTTCTCGATCCAGGCGATCAGCTGCGACTCTTCAAGAATGGTTTCGTAGTTGTCGAAGGAAAGCGCCACGGCTTCTTCTTCCGCCTGCTCTTCTGCGTCAACGACGATCGTCTCCTTCGGCTTTGCAGCAGGTTTGGCCCCTTTTGCCTGTAGCCATTTACCGGCTTCCACGTCAGTGATCCAGCGCTTGAATTCGTATTTCTTAAACAGGCTCAGCAGATCGTCAGCGGAAGGCTGTTGCACTTCAAGCTGCTCACAGCCCAGCTCCAGCTCGACATCGGTTTTGATTGTAGCCAGCTTATACGAGAGATAAGCCACCTCTTTGTTCTCTTCCAGTTTTCCGGCCATGGTTTTTGCGCCACGGAAGGAGAGCCCGGCGATTTTATCCGATTCCGCGTACAGCGTGTCCAGACCGCCCAGCCCCTGAAGCAGCGCCTGCGCGGTTTTTTCACCGACGCCAGGGACGCCCGGGATGTTATCCGAGGAGTCGCCCATCAACGCGAGGAAGTCGATAATCAGCTCGGGCGGCACGCCATACTTTGTGACCACCTCTTCAGGCCCCAGAATGGTGTTGGTCATGGTGTTAATCAGGGTGATACCTGGCGTCACCAGCTGCGCCATATCTTTATCACCGGTGCTGATCAGTACAGGACGCCCCATCTTTTCTGCTTCACGCGCCAGCGTACCGATGACGTCATCGGCTTCAACGCCGGAGACGGCCAGCAGCGGCAGCCCCATCGCTTTTACCATGGTGTGCAGCGGCTCAATCTGTGCACGCAGATCGTCAGGCATTGGCGGACGGTGAGATTTGTAATGCTCAAACAGCTCATCGCGGAAGGTTTTACCTTTCGCATCAAAGACCACAGCCGCATGGGTTGGCTGATACTGAAGGATCAGGCTGCGCAGCATGTTCAGCACGCCGTACATCGCGCCGGTGGGTTCCCCTGCGCTATTGGTCAGAGGAGGAAACGCATGGTATGCCCGATACAGGTAAGAAGAGCCATCGACGAGAATAAGAGGGTTTTCTGGGATCTGAACCATAATGTCCGTGCCTTTAATCAATTTATGGGTAAAGGATGCCACAGAAGGATGAAAACATCAGTTATTAGCGCCTGATACAGGAAAAGATTTTGCGATCGTGAGGATCGCTCGCAAAAATCAAACTGTGGATAAGTTTGTGCATATTTTCACTTCATATGAATAACAGACACAAAAAACACATATTAGATAATTTTTAGATCTTAATTATCATGCTGTTATAGCATTAGATCCTACCTATATGGCCAACTGATGGCAATTTAGTCTATGTGGATATAAGCCTTGATAAGCGCCGAATGACAGTGAAATCGTCTACGACAGGGTAAAAGCGGCCAAATCATCACGTGAAAGCACCATTAATTTGTCTGTTTTCTGATAAAATCAGCGCCCGGCGTTGCATAGCCGGCCGCTCACTTACAGCTAACTACCTGAAAAAGCTCATCATGCCGAGATTGCTCGCTGCAATAACATTACTTTTAAGCATCATTTTAACTATTCTGGTGACGGTCGCCTGCTCTGTGCCGATCATTGTCGCCGGGATCGTTAAACTGTTGCTGCCTGTACCTGTGGTGTGGCGAGCCGTGTCCGCATTTTGTAACTTCATGATGTACTGCTGGTGCGAAGGACTGGCGATCCTGCTGTGCCTGAACCCGCATCTGAAGTGGGATATCAAAGGGCTGGAGAGCCTTAACAAGAAGAACTGGTATCTGCTGATCTGCAATCACCACAGCTGGGCGGACATCGTAGTGTTATGCGTGCTTTTTCGCAAACACATCCCGATGAACAAATACTTTCTGAAACAGCAGCTCGCCTGGGTGCCTTTTATCGGGCTGGCCTGCTGGGCGCTCGATATGCCGTTTATGAAACGCTATTCGCGCAGCTATTTGATTCGTCATCCCGAGCGTCGCGGCAAAGATGTGGAGACCACGCGCCGTTCCTGCGAAAAGTTTCGCGCGCATCCAACGACCATCGTGAACTTTGTTGAAGGCTCCCGGTTTACGGAAGAGAAGCATCAACAAACCCGCTCTCCTTATCAGCATCTTCTGCCGCCGAAGGCGGCGGGTATTGCGATGGCGCTTAACGTGCTGGGAGCACAGTTCGATAAACTCCTGAACGTCACGCTCTGCTATCCGGAAAATGATAAGACGCCGTTCTTCGATATGCTCAGCGGCAACCTGACGCGCATTGTTGTGCGTGTCGATCTGGTCCCGATTGATGGCGAGCTGCATGGTGATTACGTTAACGATAAGAATTTCAAACGTCGTTTCCAGCAGTGGCTCAATACGCTCTGGAAAGAGAAAGACGAACAGATAGACAATATTAAATCTTCATACAAAAACGCCGGTCAGTGACCGGCGTTTTTACATCAGCGAAATTACTTCTTCTCAACCAGGTATTTCACGGTATCAGCATACTGCTGTACGAAGATATCCATGCTGCTGGTGTCCATGCCCTGCATGTTCAGCTGGTATTTGCCGTTAACAAACATCGCCGGAACACCCTGAAGCTGGAGGTCAGCAGCCGCTTTTTCCTGCTGGGCCACCAGGGATTTCACCACAAAGCTGTTCCAGGCTGCGTCGTACTCTTCACCTTTCACGCCGGCATCAACGAACACTTTACGGATATCCGCAGTGGTCTGAACGGTCTGGGTTTTTTGTACGGCTTCAAACATTGGCGCAGTGATTTTATCTTCCACACCCAGTGCCATAGCAACAGCCCATGCCTGAGTCAGGTCTTTACCCAATGGACCCAGGAACTCGACGTGGTACTTGGTCATTTTGGTGCCTTCTGGCAGCTTTTTCTTCACGTTGTCAGACACATGCAGAACCTGCTCGAACTGATAGCAGTGTGGGCAATAGAACGAGAAGAACTCCAGAACCTGTGGCTCGCCAGCAACCGGCTTTTCCAGCGTGGTAAACTGTTTACCGTCGGTAAACTGCGCAGCAGAAGCGCTAAATGCCAGAATCATACCTGCCAGCGCCAGCCAAATTTTTTTCATGATTAACTCTCTCCTGGGTGTGTCTAATTAATACATCGGCGTTAATTGCAGAGGGGGTTCCTGAAGAACCTTGACCTGCTCAGTAAATGTAGATATCTGGCTACGCCAGTAATCCTCTCCGGTAAGCCACGGGAAATTCCGGGGAAATGCGGGATCGTCCCAACGCCTGATTAACCATGCGAGATAATAAACAAAACGCATCGCACGTAAAGGCTCAATCAGGGCAATTTCGTCTGAATTAAACGGACTAAATTCTTCATAAGCTTCAATAATGGTCTCAAGCTGCATGCGTTGCTCGGCTTTATCGCCATTGAGCAGCATCCACAGGTCCTGAACCGCTGGCCCCATACGCGCATCATCGAGATCGACAAACAGCGGGCCATCGCGCCAGAGGATATTTCCAGCATGACAATCGCCATGCAGGCGCAGGACGGAAATATCGTCGCGCCAGCAGGTTTTAACGGCAGCAATGAGCTTATCGGTGGCGTTGAGGAAATCACCCTTTAACGCAGTGGGGATCATGGCAGACGTTTCGAATATTCCCCGCGGTTCAAGAAGGTATTCCTGAATCCCGATAGTCGGGCGGGCAATAAAGGGTTTTTTGCGTCCCGTCTGGTGTATACGCCCAAGATAGCGGGCAACCCACTCCATCTGATCGATATTATCCGCTTCAAACTGGCGACCACCCAGGCTCGGGAATACAGCGTAGTAAAACCCTTCGTGCGTGAGGAGCGTTTGGTTATTGAATTTTAGCGGCGCGGCAACGGGAACATCGTCATCCAGCAGATCGTGAGCAAACTGATGCTCTTCCTGAATTTGTTCTGCGGACCAGCGTTCAGGACGATAGAACTTTACGACGAAGCGCTGACGATCCTCGTCCTGAAATTGATAGACGCGGTTTTCGTAGCTGTTTAACGGTGTTAGCCCGGAATCCACCCGAATACCCTGTTCAAACAGGGCATCCATAATGGTGTCCGGGTGTAATGTCTGGAAAGTAAAAGCCTGGTCGTTCATCCGATCATCCGGAAATTATACGAATGATTCAGGATATCATCTTGTGGCGATTTCGGTGCCGCCGCTTACAAGCTTTTACTCTTTAATTACGCCTCGGGCGCGCAATAATGCAGTCTTAAAATCTTCCTCATAATCTTTCTGAATACCAGGAATAACAGCATCTTTGGCTGAGTCACGCATTTTAAGGTGGTAGATCAGGATGTCGTCAGAAAGGTCTGCCAGATCGCCGTCAAAACCTGACTCTTTCGCCAGTTTCTGTAAAAATTGCATCAGATTTAGCTCTGGCTCTTTTTGCCAGGCGGGCTGGAGGAGTTCAATAACTTCATTCAGACGTTTACATTTCATGGTGGTGCTCCTTTCATTTAGAGTGACACGTTAGCAGGGTCAATCCCACAATAAAAGAGGCGATATTCGTGAATCTTAGCCAGGAAATCATTGGGGTCGTTCTGGCGGGTGGCAGAGCGACGCGAATGGGCGGAAAAGATAAGGGGCTTCAACGCCTGAACGGCAAACCCTTATGGCAATGTGTCGCTGATACGCTTGCAGGCCAGGTGTCGACAATAGTCATCAGCGCTAACCGGCATATCGACACTTATCAGCTCAGCGGGTACGCCGTTTACCAGGATATCCTTGAGGATTACCCAGGACCGCTGGCCGGTATGCTTTCGGTCATGCAACAGTCTCAAGGTGAGTGGTTTATCTTCTGTCCCTGCGATACCCCGTTTATTCCGTCCTGTCTTGTCGAGCGTTTGTTATTGCTTCGCGGTACTGCTCCTGTGGTTTGGGTACATGACGGTGAGCGTGACCATCCCGCTATCGCATTGATGCACCGATCGCTAGTACCAGCCCTGCAGGCCTATCTGGCTGCGGGAGAGCGCAGGGTCATGGTTTTTATGCGCGAGTCTGGCGGCCATCCCGTTGATTTTAGCGATTTGAAATCAGCATTTTTGAACGTCAATACGCGTGAAGATCTGCAGATGATGCAGGAGAAAAGATGATACCTGTTGTAGCCATTTCCGCCTGGAGTGGGACCGGGAAAACCACGCTGCTGAAAAAGCTCATTCCTGCCCTTTGTGCCAGAGGTATCCGTCCAGGATTGATTAAGCATACCCACCATAATATGGATGTCGATAAACCGGGCAAAGATAGCTATGCGTTGCGTAAAGCGGGTGCAGCACAGACGATGGTAGCAAGTACTCAACGCTGGGCGTTGATGACAGAAACCCCGGATGAGGCGCCGCTGGATCTCGCTTATCTGGTCAGCAGGATGGATCATTCCACGCTCGATCTGGTGCTGGTTGAGGGATTTAAGCATGAGGCCGTGCCTAAGATCCTGCTGTTCAGAAGCGATGCCGGGCATGATGTCAGCGAGTTAACGCTGGATGAGCATGTGATTGCGGTGGCCAGTGATGTTGTATTGCCGCTTGAAGTTCCGGTGCTGGACTTAAATGATGTGGATGGGATTGCGGAGTTTATTGTGGCGTGGAGTGCGGTCTGACTTGCCGGGTGGCGGCTTTGCCTTACCCGGCCTACCGTTTTTTGGCGTATAAACGCAAAAAGGCCATCCTTCCGGATGGCCTCTCTACTTATTTGATGCCTGGCAGTTCCCTACTCTCACATGGGGAGACCCCACACTACCATCGGCGCTACGGCG
>NZ_JBGIWG010000013.1:0-136247 GCF_041320715.1 Enterobacter sp. KB-221C9 | reverse complement strand
TGAAACGCCGTAGCGCCGATGGTAGTGTGGGGTCTCCCCATGTGAGAGTAGGGAACTGCCAGGCATCAATTAGAAGAACCCCGTACCGTAAGGTGCGGGGTTTTTTGCTTTTGTTTTTCTCCCTCCTTGAAACTTTCTCACCTTACGCTTGCAGGCTCGACATTATGCCCGTTTCTGGGTATCGTTAGCTATCTGGATGTCTAAACGTTTATACGTATGCTGTGAGGATAATAAGCTATGCCGATTCGGGTGCAGGACGAGCTACCAGCCGTCAATTTCTTGCGTGAAGAAAACGTCTTCGTCATGACGGCTTCGCGTGCGACAGGTCAGGAAATTCGCCCGTTGAAGGTGCTTATTCTCAATCTGATGCCAAAAAAGATCGAAACAGAAAACCAGTTCCTGCGTCTTCTGTCGAACTCCCCGCTGCAGGTCGATATTCAGCTGCTGCGAATCGATGCCCGTGAGTCACGTAATACGCCTTCTGAGCATCTGAACAACTTCTACTGTAACTTCGATGACATTCAGGGTGACAACTTCGACGGACTGATTGTGACCGGCGCGCCGCTCGGTTTGGTTGAATTTAACGATGTCGCCTACTGGCCGCAGATCAAACAGGTGCTGGAGTGGGCAAAAGATCACGTCACGTCGACATTGTTTGTCTGTTGGGCTGTACAAGCCGCACTGAATATTCTTTATGGCATCCCCAAGCAAACCCGCACTGAAAAGCTCTCCGGCGTATACGAACACCACATTCTTCATCCACATGCGTTGCTGACGCGTGGTTTCGATGACTCTTTCCTGGCCCCGCATTCTCGCTACGCCGATTTCCCGGCCCAGCTGATTCGTGATTACACCGATCTGGAGATCCTGGCCGAAACGGAAGATGGAGATGCTTATCTGTTTGCCAGCAAGGATAAACGCATTGCATTCGTGACCGGGCATCCTGAATACGATCCGCATACCCTTGCGTCAGAGTATTTCCGTGATGTCGAAGCGGGTCTTAATCCGGATGTACCGTACAACTATTTCCCGAAAGACGACCCGCAAAACAAACCGAGAGCAACCTGGCGCAGTCACGGGAATTTGCTTTTTACCAACTGGCTCAACTATTACGTCTATCAGATAACGCCATACGATCTGCGTCACATGAATCCGACGCTGGAGTAATCTTCTGCACTAAACGATCCTAAAGCGTTTCAGCTACTCAAATCAGGCACCTTCGGGTGCCTTTTTTATTTCCGAAATGTCACTCACCGTTCGATAAAACTTTAATCTCATTAAAATCAATTAATTAACTGCAATTAATAATTAAAATGGAAATTGTTTTTGATTTTGGAAAAAATATAGATAGTCTTAATTCTGCTGAGCGAAAACTACCCAACGATCTTTCGTTCGCATCGGGGGCGTGATTTTGGATCTTTGATGAGGAGCAGAGTAATGACTCAACAGGCAACGACGGTCGATGAACTGGCCTTTACCAAGCCGTACGGCGAGCAAGAACAGCAGGTTTTGACGGCGGAAGCGGTAGAGTTTCTGACTGAACTGGTGACCCGCTTTACGCCGCAGCGTAATAAGCTGCTGGCGGCACGCATTCATCAGCAACAGGAAATTGACGATGGCAAGTTGCCTGGCTTCATTTCGGAAACTGCTTCCATTCGACGTGGTGAATGGAAAATCCGCGGCATCCCTGAAGATTTACAGGATCGTCGCGTTGAGATCACCGGTCCAGTAGAGCGCAAAATGGTGATCAACGCCATGAACGCCAACGTTAAAGTCTTTATGGCCGATTTTGAGGACTCACTGGCGCCAGACTGGAACAAAGTTATCGACGGGCAGATCAACCTGCGCGACGCCGTGAACGGCACCATCAGCTATACCAACGAAGCCGGTAAAATTTACCAGCTTAAACCGAACCCGGCGGTGCTGATCTGTCGCGTACGCGGCCTGCACCTGCCTGAAAAACATGTCACCTGGCGTGGAGAAGCCATTCCGGGCAGCCTGTTTGATTTCGCACTTTATTTCTTCCACAACTACAAGAACCTGCTGGCAAAAGGCAGCGGTCCCTATTTCTATCTGCCAAAAACGCAGGCCTGGCAGGAAGCGGCCTGGTGGAGCGAGGTGTTCAGCTACGCTGAAGATCGTTTCAACCTGCCGCGCGGCACCATCAAGGCCACGCTGCTGATTGAAACGCTGCCTGCCGTGTTCCAGATGAATGAAATTCTGCACGCCCTGCGCGACCACATTGTCGGCCTGAACTGCGGACGCTGGGACTATATTTTCAGCTACATCAAAACCCTGAAAAACTATCCCGATCGCGTGCTGCCGGATCGCCAGGTCGTGACCATGGATAAACCGTTCCTGAGCGCCTACTCGCGTCTGCTGATCAAAACCTGCCACAAGCGCGGCGCCTTTGCGATGGGCGGCATGGCGGCATTTATCCCGAGCAAAGACGCAGAGCGCAACAATCAGGTGCTCAACAAGGTGAAGGCCGACAAAGAGCTTGAAGCCCGTAACGGCCACGACGGCACGTGGATTGCCCATCCCGGCCTGGCCGATACGGCGATGGAGGTCTTCAACCGCGTACTCGGTGACAATAAAAACCAGCTGTTTGTCACGCGCGAAGACGATGCTCCAACGGCTGAAGAACAGCTGCTGGCTCCGTGTGCGGGCGAGCGGACGGAAGAGGGCATGCGTGCCAATATTCGCGTCGCCGTGCAATACATTGAAGCGTGGATCTCCGGTAACGGCTGTGTGCCGATCTACGGCCTGATGGAAGATGCCGCGACGGCGGAGATCTCACGTACCTCCATCTGGCAGTGGATCCACCATCAAAAAACGCTCAGCAACGGCAAGCCGGTGACCAAATCTCTGTTCCGCCAGATGCTGGCCGAAGAGATGCGGGTGATCCAGGACGAGCTGGGCGAACACCGCTTCAGCAGCGGGCGTTTTGACGACGCTGCGCGCCTGATGGAACAAATCACCACATCAGATGACTTAATCGACTTCCTGACCCTGCCGGGCTACCGCTTCCTGGCGTAACTCACCACATAACAATATGGAGCATCTGCACATGAAAACCCGTACCCAACAAATCGAAGAGTTAAAGAAAGAGTGGACACAACCTCGCTGGGAAGGCATCCGCCGTCCTTACAGCGCGGAGGAAGTGGTGAAATTACGCGGCTCGGTCAATCCGGAATGCACGCTGGCGCAAAATGGCGCGGCGAAAATGTGGAAGCTGCTGCACGGTGGCTCTAAAAAGGGCTACATCAACAGCCTCGGCGCGCTGACCGGCGGTCAGGCGCTGCAGCAGGCGAAGGCCGGTATTGAGGCGATCTACCTCTCCGGCTGGCAGGTCGCGGCGGACGCCAACCTGGCCTCCAGCATGTATCCGGATCAGTCGCTTTATCCGGCTAACTCCGTGCCGTCGGTGGTGGATCGGATCAACAACACCTTCCGCCGTGCGGATCAGATCCAGTGGGCCGCAGGTATCGAACCTGGCGATCCGCGCTTTACTGACTACTTCCTGCCGATCGTCGCGGATGCGGAAGCGGGCTTCGGCGGTGTGCTGAACGCCTTCGAGCTGATGAAATCGATGATTGAGGCCGGTGCAGCGGCCGTTCACTTCGAAGACCAGCTGGCGTCAGTGAAGAAATGCGGACACATGGGCGGCAAAGTCCTCGTCCCAACCCAGGAGGCGATTCAGAAGCTGGTTGCCGCGCGTCTGGCTGCTGACGTGCTCGGCGTGCCGACGCTGGTGATTGCCCGTACCGATGCGGACGCGGCTGACCTGATCACCTCTGACTGCGACCCGTACGACAGCGAATTCATCACCGGCGAGCGTACCAGCGAAGGCTTCTACCGCACCCATGCCGGCATTGAACAGGCGATCAGCCGCGGCCTGGCGTACGCGCCTTACGCGGACCTGGTCTGGTGTGAAACCTCCACGCCGGATCTGGCTCTGGCAAAACGCTTTGCCGACGCCATCCACGCGAAATACCCGGGCAAGCTGCTGGCCTACAACTGCTCGCCGTCATTCAACTGGCAGAAAAAGCTGGATGACAAAACGATCGCCAGCTTCCAGCAGCAGCTGTCCGACATGGGCTACAAATACCAGTTCATTACCCTGGCAGGCATCCACAGCATGTGGTTCAACATGTTCGACCTGGCGCACGCCTACGCGCAGGGTGAGGGCATGAAGCACTATGTTGAGAAGGTGCAGCAGCCAGAATTTGCGGCGGGCAAAGACGGCTACACCTTCGTGTCTCACCAGCAGGAGGTGGGAACCGGCTACTTTGATAATGTGACCACGATTATTCAGGGCGGCACCTCCTCCGTCACCGCCTTAACGGGTTCAACGGAAGAAGCACAGTTCTAATCTTTTCCCCCTCTCCCCTTTGGGGAGAGGGTTGGGTAAGGGGAATATATGTCGCGTGGCCTGGAATTACTGATTGCCCAAACTATTTTGCAGGGCTTCGATGCCCAGTATGGTCGTTTTCTTGAAGTGACATCCGGCGCGCAGCAGCGCTTTGAACATGCAGACTGGCATGCGGTTCAGCAGGCCATGAAGCAGCGTATCCATCTCTACGATCACCACGTGGGTCTGGTGGTGGAGCAGCTGCGCTGTATTACCGACGGTAAAAGTCCGGATGCGGAATTTTTACTGCGCGTGAAAGAGCACTACACCCATTTGTTACCCGACTACCCGCGCTTCGAGATTGCGGAGAGCTTTTTCAACTCCGTCTATTGCCGGTTATTTGACCACCGCTCATTATCTCCTGAGCGGTTATTTATCTTCAGCTCCCAGCCCGAGCGACGCTTTCGCACCATTCCACGTCCGCTGGCGAAAGATTTCTTTCCCGATCGCGGATGGGAAAAGCTCCTGCACCGCGTGCTAACGGATTTACCGCTGCGCCTGCCCTGGGAGAATAAAACCCGGGATATCGGCTATATCCACGCGCATCTCAACGAAACCTTCGGCGCGGAGGTGCTCAGCCGCAGCCATTTGCAGGTTGCCAACGAGCTTTTCTACCGAAATAAAGCCGCCTGGCTGGTGGGTAAACTGGTTACGCCAACCGCCATTGTGCCGTTTCTGCTGCCCATTCACCGTACCGACGACGGGGAACTGTTTGTCGATACCTGCCTGACCACCGGCGCCGAGGCCAGCATCGTGTTTGGCTTCGCCCGCTCTTATTTCATGGTGTACGCCCCGCTGCCTGCCGCGCTCGTGGAGTGGCTGCGCGAGATCCTGCCGGGCAAAACCACCGCCGAGCTGTATATGGCGATTGGCTGCCAGAAGCACGCCAAAACGGAAAGCTACCGGGAGTATCTGCGCTATGTCACCACCGCTGATGAACAGTTCATCGAAGCGCCAGGCATTCGCGGCATGGTGATGCTGGTGTTTACGCTGCCGGGCTTTGACCGGGTCTTTAAGGTGATTAAAGACAGATTCGCGCCGCAGAAAGAGATGACCGCCGCGCACGTTCGCGCCTGCTATCAGCTGGTCAAAGAGCACGATCGCGTCGGGCGCATGGCGGATACTCAGGAATTCGAAAATTTTGTGCTGGATAAACAGCAGATCGACCCGGCGCTCATGGCGCTGTTGATGCAGGAAGCGCCCGCGAAAATCACCGATCTGGGTGACAAAATCGTGATTAGCCATCTCTACATTGAGCGCCGCATGGTGCCGCTGAATATCTGGCTTGAGCAGTCTGAAGGTCAGGCGCTGCGGGATGCCATTGAAGAATACGGCAACGCGATTCGCCAGCTGGCCGCCGCCAATATTTTCCCGGGCGATATGCTGTTTAAAAACTTCGGCGTCACCCGTCACGGGCGGGTGGTGTTCTACGATTACGACGAAATTTGCTACATGACCGAGGTGAACTTCCGCGATATCCCGCCGCCCCGCTACCCGGAAGATGAGCTGTCCAGCGAGCCGTGGTACAGCGTCTCGCCGGGCGATGTGTTTCCTGAGGAGTTTCGCCACTGGCTGTGTGCCGACCCGCGCATCGGGCCGCTATTCGAAGAGATGCATGAGGATCTATTCCGTGCCAGCTACTGGCGCGGACTGCAAACGCGGATCAAAAATGGGCATGTCGAAGATGTGTACGCCTACCGCCGCAAGCAGAGGTTTAGCATCAGGTTTTCAGAGGACATCATGTAGGCCGGGTAAGGCGAAGCCGCCACCCGGCAAAGCGATCTTAACGAATCCCACCATACGCCAGCGTCACCTCTTTCGCCGCCTTAATCACCAGCGCACCCAGTTCGGTCACGCGGTCGTCGGTCATGCGCGAAATCGGACCGGAGATGGAGATGGCGGCAAACGGCTCGCGGTGCTCGTCAAAAATACAGGCCGCGAGGCAGCGCAGGCCCAGGGCATGTTCTTCATCATCAAACGAATAGCCGCGCTTGCGGGTCAGGGCCAGATCTTCTTTCAGATGCACCGGCGACACAAGCGTGGCGTGGGTATAGGCGTGCAGCCCTTTACGGTGCAACAGCCCCGTCACCTGCTCCTCGCTCAGCTGCGAGAGAAACGCTTTCCCCGCCCCGGACGCGTGCATCGGCAGCTTGCCGCCAATCGGTGCGGACATGCGCATCAGCTGCGTGCACTGCACCTGGTCGATGATAATCGCCTGATGGTCGCTCTGGTCCAGCACCGCCAGGTTTACCGTCTCGCCGGAATCTTCCATCAGCTTGCGCAAAATCGGGTGCACAATTGCCAGCAGGTTGCGGCTCTGCAGGAAGCTGCTGCCAACGATAAACGCGTGCGCGCCCACCGCCCAGTGCCCCAGCTCGCCGACCTGGCGGACAAAGCCCAGCTGCTGCATGGTGGTCAGCAGGCGGTGCGTCGTGGAGTTCGGCAGGCCTGCCTGCTGGGCCAGCTCCGTCAGGGCCACGCTGCCGTGCGACTCGGCTATCCACTCCAGCAGCTTCAGACCGCGCGTGAGCGATTGAACCTGTCCGCCGGGTTGTGCGGCGGTGGTGGCAGCAGGCTTTCTGCCGCGTTTGGCGGGAACGGTCGCGACCATGACGATCTCCTTTTTCTGTATCGTGGAAATCATTTTCGTTTTATTTGGTGATTTTGCAACCGCTTTCATGACTGATCGGAGGAGTGATGGTGAACATGTCTCATGTTACCGCTGTGCGCCTTTTCCACCCTGCGAGATTGTGCCAGTATGGAACCCAGCCTTTTGGCCTTGTTGAGCGTTGTCGGGAGCAAGTGTGAGCAGCAAAGTAGAGCAACTGCGTGCGCAGTTAAATGAACGAATTCTGGTGCTGGACGGCGGCATGGGCACCATGATCCAGGGCTATCGTCTGAGTGAAGAGGATTTCCGCGGCGAGCGCTTTGCCGACTGGCCCTGCGACCTGAAAGGGAACAACGACCTGCTGGTGCTCAGCAAGCCGTCCGTTATTAAGGATATCCACAACGCCTACTTCGAAGCGGGTGCGGATATCGTTGAAACCAACACCTTCAACTCGACAACCATCGCTATGGCGGATTACCAGATGGAATCCCTGTCGGCGGAAATCAACTTTGAAGCCGCGAAGCTGGCGCGCGCCTGCGCCGACGAGTGGACGGCCCGCACGCCGGACAAGCCTCGCTACGTTGCCGGGGTGCTTGGCCCGACGAACCGCACCGCGTCGATTTCACCGGACGTCAACGACCCGGCGTTTCGTAATATCACCTTTGACCAGCTGGTAGCCGCCTACCGCGAATCGACCAAAGCGCTGGTGGAAGGCGGTTCCGATCTGATTCTGATTGAGACGGTGTTCGACACCCTCAACGCCAAAGCCGCAATCTATGCGGTGAAAGAGGAATTTGAGTCGCTGGGCGTTGACCTGCCTATCATGATTTCCGGCACCATCACCGACGCCTCTGGCCGCACCCTGTCCGGCCAGACAACCGAAGCGTTTTATAACTCCCTGCGCCACGCCGAAGCGCTCTCCTTCGGCCTCAACTGCGCGCTGGGGCCGGACGAACTGCGCCAGTACGTGCAGGAGCTTTCCCGTATCGCGGAATGCTACGTCACCGCCCACCCGAACGCCGGTCTGCCGAACGCGTTTGGCGAATACGATCTCGATGCCGACACCATGGCGGCGCAAATCCGCGAGTGGGCCGAGTCCGGCTTCCTGAACATCGTCGGCGGCTGCTGCGGCACCACGCCGGAGCACATCGCGGCCATGAGCAACGCCGTGGCCGGGCTGCCGCCGCGCAAGCTGCCCGAGCTGCCGGTTGCCTGTCGCCTTTCCGGCCTCGAGCCGTTGACCATCGGCGACGACAGCCTGTTTGTGAACGTGGGGGAGCGTACCAACGTCACCGGTTCGGCAAAGTTCAAGCGTCTGATCAAAGAAGAGAAATACAACGAAGCGCTGGACGTCGCCCGCCAGCAGGTGGAAAGCGGCGCGCAGATTATCGATATCAACATGGACGAGGGGATGCTCGACGCCGAAGCGGCGATGGTGCGTTTCCTCAACCTGATCGCCGGGGAGCCGGACATCGCCCGCGTGCCGATCATGATCGACTCCTCCAAGTGGGAAGTCATCGAAAAAGGGCTGAAGTGCATTCAGGGTAAAGGCATCGTCAACTCTATCTCGATGAAAGAGGGCGTTGATATCTTTATCCACCACGCGAAGATGGTCCGCCGCTACGGTGCCGCCGTGGTGGTAATGGCTTTTGACGAAGTGGGCCAGGCGGATACCCGCGAGCGCAAAATTGAGATATGCCGCCGCGCGTACAAAATTTTAACCGAAGAGGTGGGCTTCCCGCCGGAAGACATCATCTTCGATCCGAACATTTTCGCCGTCGCGACCGGGATTGAAGAGCACAACAACTACGCCCAGGACTTTATCGGGGCGTGTGAAGACATCAAGCGCGAGCTGCCGCATGCGCTGATCTCCGGCGGCGTGTCGAACGTGTCGTTCTCGTTCCGCGGTAACGACCCGGTGCGTGAAGCGATCCACGCCGTGTTCCTCTACTATGCCATCCGCAACGGCATGGACATGGGGATCGTTAACGCCGGCCAGCTGGCGATTTATGACGACCTCCCTGCCGAGCTGCGCGATGCCGTCGAGGACGTGATCCTTAACCGCCGCGACGACGCCACCGAGCGCATGCTGGACCTGGCGGAAAAATACCGCGGCAGCAAATCGGATGAGGCGGCAAACGTTCAGCAGGCCGAGTGGCGTTCCTGGGACGTGAAAAAGCGTCTGGAATACTCGCTGGTCAAAGGCATTACCGAATTTATCGAGCTCGATACCGAAGAGGCGCGCCAGCAGGCAGCCCGCCCGATTGAGGTGATTGAAGGCCCGCTGATGGACGGCATGAACGTGGTCGGCGATCTGTTCGGCGAAGGCAAGATGTTCCTGCCGCAGGTGGTGAAATCCGCCCGCGTGATGAAGCAGGCGGTGGCGTATCTTGAGCCCTACATCGAAGCCAGCAAAGAGAAAGGCTCCAGCAACGGCAAGATGGTTATCGCCACCGTGAAGGGCGACGTGCACGACATCGGCAAGAACATCGTCGGCGTAGTGCTGCAGTGCAATAACTACGAAATTATCGACCTCGGCGTGATGGTCCCGGCGGACAAAATCCTCAAGACTGCACGCGAGGTGAACGCCGACCTGATTGGCCTCTCGGGGCTGATTACGCCGTCGCTCGACGAAATGGTCAACGTGGCAAAAGAGATGGAGCGACAGGGCTTCACCATCCCGTTATTGATTGGCGGGGCGACCACCTCGAAAGCGCACACGGCGGTGAAAATAGAGCAGAACTACAGCGGCCCGACGGTCTACGTGCAGAACGCCTCGCGCACGGTGGGCGTGGTCTCCGCGCTGCTCTCCGACACCCAGCGCGACGATTTTGTGGCGCGCACCCGTAAAGAGTACGAAACCGTTCGCATCCAGCACGGCCGTAAGAAGCCGCGCACCCCGCCTGTTTCGCTTCAGGCGGCGCGCGACAACGATCTGGCCTTTGACTGGTCCAGCTACACGCCGCCGGTCGCACACCGTCTGGGCGTGCAGGACGTAACGGCCAGCATCGAAACGCTGCGTAACTACATCGACTGGACGCCGTTCTTTATGACCTGGTCGCTGGCGGGAAAATATCCGCGCATCCTGGAGGATGAGGTGGTAGGCGAGGAGGCGAAGCGCCTGTTCAAAGATGCCAACGACATGCTCGACGCGCTGAGCGCAGAGAAAACCCTCAACCCGCGCGGCGTGGTGGGGCTGTTCCCGGCGAACCGCGTGGGCGACGACATCGAAATTTATCGTGATGAAACCCGCACCCACGTGCTGGCGGTCAGCCGCCATCTGCGCCAGCAAACGGAGAAAGTGGGCTTTGCCAACTACTGCCTGGCCGATTTCGTCGCGCCTAAGTTAAGTGGTAAAGCAGACTATATCGGCGCCTTTGCGGTAACCGGCGGTCTGGAAGAAGATGCGCTGGCGGACGCGTTCGAAGCGCAGCACGATGATTACAATAAAATCATGGTGAAAGCGATTGCCGACCGCCTGGCGGAAGCCTTCGCTGAGTACCTCCACGAGCGCGTGCGTAAGGTGCACTGGGGCTACGCGGCGTACGAAAACCTCAGCAATGAGGATCTGATCCGCGAAAACTACCAGGGCATTCGCCCGGCGCCGGGCTATCCGGCCTGTCCGGAACACACCGAAAAAGGCACCATCTGGAAACTGCTGGACGTGGAAACCCATACCGGCATGAAGCTCACCGAGTCGTTCGCCATGTGGCCGGGCGCGTCCGTCTCAGGCTGGTACTTCAGCCATCCGGACAGCAAGTACTTTGCGGTGGCGCAGCTGCAGCGGGATCAGATCGAAGATTACGCCCTGCGCAAAGGGATGAGCGTGTCTGAAGTGGAGCGCTGGCTGGCCCCTAATCTCGGCTACGACGCCGACTAAAATCACTTTTCCTTACAACAAACAGGGCGCTCATTGGGCGCCCTGTCTCTTTCTTACGTTTAAACCCTTATACTGGAAGAAGGTTCTTATTTTTGCCCGGTGGCGCTGCGCTTGCCGGGCCAACGCGCTAAACCTCAGGAAAACAGATAACGATAAGGAGGAACACCTTCCGTGTTGACGTTGTTACACCTGCTCTCTGCAGTCGCACTGCTCGTATGGGGCACCCATATCGTCCGTACCGGCGTGATGCGCGTATTTGGCGCGCGCTTACGTACCGTTCTCAGCAGCAGCGTTGAGAAGAAGCCGCTCGCCTTCTGTGCGGGCATTGGCGTTACGGCACTGGTGCAAAGCAGTAACGCCACAACCCTGCTTGTCACCTCTTTTGTGGCGCAGGATCTGGTCGCGCTGGCCCCGGCGCTGGTGATTGTGCTGGGGGCGGATGTAGGTACCGCGCTGATGGCGCGTGTTCTGACCTTCGATCTCTCCTGGCTGTCGCCGCTGCTGATTTTTCTCGGCGTCATCTTCTTCCTCGGCCGCAAACAGACACGCGCCGGACAGCTCGGGCGCGTAGGGATTGGCCTGGGGCTGATCCTGCTGGCGCTGGAGCTGATTGTGCAGGCGGTCACGCCTATCACCGAGGCCAACGGTGTTCAGGTCATCTTCGCCTCCCTGACCGGGGACATCATGCTGGACGCGCTCATTGGCGCGGTGTTTGCCATCGTCAGCTACTCCAGCCTGGCGGCGGTTCTGCTGACGGCCACGCTTACCGCCGCAGGGGCGATCTCCTTCCCGGTGGCGCTGTGTCTGGTGATCGGGGCTAACCTCGGCTCGGGCCTGCTGGCGATGCTCAATAACAGCGCGGCCAATGCCGCCGCCCGCCGCGTGGCCCTCGGCAGCCTGCTGTTTAAGCTGGTGGGCAGCCTGATTATCCTGCCCTTTATCCACCCGCTGGCGAACCTGATGGACAATCTTCCGCTGCCGAAGGCGGAGCTGGTGATCTATTTCCACGTGTTCTACAACCTGGTGCGCTGCCTGGCGATGGTACCTTTTGCGGGGCCGATGGCTCGCTTCTGCGAACGACTCATTCAGGACGAACCTGAGCTGGATGCGCGCCTGAAACCGAAGCACCTGGATACGTCCGCGCTGGATACCCCGGCGCTGGCGCTGGCGAATGCCGCGCGCGAGACGCTGCGCATGGGCGACGCAATGGAAACCATGCTCGAAGGCCTACAGAAGGTGATGCACGGCGAGCCGCGTGAAGAGAAAGAACTGCGCAGATTAGCGGACGATATCAACGTGCTCTATACCGCCATCAAGCTTTATCTGGCGCGTATGCCGCAGGACGAGCTGGCGGAAGAGGAGTCCCGCCGCTGGGCGGAAATCATTGAGATGTCGCTTAACCTTGAGCAGGCCTCGGATATCGTTGAGCGCATGGGCAGCGAGATCGCCGACAAATCCCTTGCCGCGCGCCGTGCATTTTCAGGTGAAGGCCTGAAGGAGCTGGAAGCGCTGCACGAACAGCTGGTCAGCAACCTCAAGCTGGCGATGTCGGTCTTCTTCTCCAGCGACGTGCCGAGCGCGCGCCGCCTGCGCCGCAACAAGCATCGTTTCCGTATTCTGAACCGCCGCTACTCGCACGCCCACGTCGAGCGTCTGCACCAGCAGAACGTGCAGAGTATCGAAACCAGTTCGCTGCACCTGGGGCTGCTGGGGGATATGAAGCGTCTCAACTCGTTGTTCTGCGCGGTGGCGTACAGCGTGATGGAACAGCCGGATGAAGACGACGAGCGGGATGAATATTAATCTCTGAAAGCGCCTCGCAGATCCTCTCCATGAGGCGTGACCAAACTCCACTGAAAACGTAACGTCACACCCACAGGTCATATGCAGACCTGTGGAGTAAGACAATGTGATTTTTAATGTATAAAATTTTATACAGGGATGTGGTATGCTTTCAGAAAGACCAGCAATGAGGCCCATTGCATGGATGGGGAGTGCCTTCGATGATTTGCGCGGCTTCCCGGAGGAAATCCGACGGGATGCGGGATATCAGCTACACCGATTACAGGCTGGATTAGAGGCGGCGGACTGGAAGCCCATCTCAGAGATCGGCAAAGGCGTTGCAGAGATACGGTTGCGCGGTGACACGGGCGCATACCGAATTATCTATTTGGCTCGTTACGAGGATGCTGTTTACGTACTGCATTGCTTTAAGAAGAAAACGCAGCGGACATCAGGCCATGATAAATACATAGCAAAGGCACGTTTTCAGTCGGTGCTTGATGCTCGGAGAGGATGAAAATGGGAAGACGCGTTGATACAAAAATTCGGCATGTGACGGCTTCAGAAACGAACATCTTTGCTGAACTGGGTTTCAAAGAAAGTGAAGCTAAACAACTACACGAATGCGCCGAGAAAGAGGTTGAGCAGTTGCTTGCCATCAAGCGGCAACTGATGCAGGAAATTTCCTCGTGGATTGCGGAGAATAAACTGCGTCAGGCTGACGCTGCCGCCAGGCTAAACGTCTCTCGTCCCCGAGTGTCTGATGTCGTGAACCTCAAAACCAGTAAGTTCACGCTTGATACGCTGATCATGATGCTGTGTAAACTTGGAAAACCCGTCTCAGTTACCGTCGGCTAATCTTTTTTTTCGGCCCAAACCTAAGGTATATTTCGCCCTTCACAGGAGAAACTATGCTGCCAACTCAATCAACCCGATTAAACAAATACATTAGCGAGAGCGGGATCTGCTCACGTCGCGAGGCTGACCGTTACATTGAACAAGGTAACGTGTTTCTTAACGGCAAACGCGCCACCATCGGCGATCAGGTGGCCCCTGGCGATGTGGTAAAAGTGAATGGTCAGGTCATCGAGCCGCGCGATGCTGAAGACCTGGTGTTTATCGCGTTGAACAAACCGGTTGGGATTGTCAGCACCACGGAAGACGGTGAACGGGACAACATCGTTGATTTCGTGAACCACAGCAGCCGTATCTTCCCGATTGGCCGTCTGGATAAAGACTCTCAGGGGCTGATTTTCCTCACCAACCACGGCGATCTGGTCAACAAAATCCTGCGTGCCGGTAACGACCACGAGAAAGAGTACATTGTGACAGTCAATAAGCCGGTCACGGACGAATTTATTCGTGGCATGGGTGCCGGTGTGCCGATCCTCGGCACCGTCACGAAGAAGTGTAAGGTGAAGAAAGAAGCACCGTTCGCGTTCCGCATTACCCTGGTGCAGGGCCTGAACCGCCAAATCCGCCGCATGTGCGAACACTTCGGTTATGAAGTGACGAAGCTGGAACGCACGCGCATTATGAACGTCAGCCTGTCCGGGATCCCGCTGGGCGAGTGGCGCGACTTAACTGGCGATGAGCTGATTGAGCTGTTCAAGCTTATCGAGAACTCGTCTTCTGAAGCGAAGCCGAAAGCTAAAGCCAAACCGAAAACCCAGGCGATTAAGCGCCCGGTGGTGAAGGCGCCGCAGGCGGAAGAGAAAGGGCGAGGCAAGCCGGGCAACGGAAAGCGCTTTACTCAGCCGGGGCGTAAAAAGAAAGGGCGCTGATTAGCGCCTTCCACGGGTAGACGTTGTGGCCGACCAGGAAAAGGTCGCCTCTGCATCGGGTTTATAAGCCTGCTCTTTTTTCAGCTTGCGGGCTTTTTTCGCCGCGGCGTCACGCTGCGCCATCAGCTTATCGATGTACTCTTTTTTCACCTGATTGGTTTCGGCGTTCGTCAGCGTGCGGCCATGTGCGATACGGGCGCGGTCGAGAAGCGTTTTCAGTTCGCGCTGCTCGGCTTCCGTCATGTCTTTCTGGGTCAAACGTGGTGTAGCCATTGCTGAAGCCTCCTGTTGGGGAGGCTTCAGTGTAAAACATACTGACAGCCAGATATATGATTACCACGCGTGCGGTTAAATCATTTTTGAGTCTTATTTAGCGCAAAACATAGTTTCCATCACGAGACAGGTTCCAGTTGTGGCCGTTCAGCGGATATACGCCTTTCTTTTTGGCGATACTCGTTAAGTCGCTGTTAATGCTTAAAAGCAAACTTGCATCACCTGTTGCCACATAGGACTTCATATTTTTATTTGCGCGTTCATAAAGCGAGAAGTTATCACCCACTACGACACCTGCTTTGGCTTCGAACTCATCTTCGGGGTCGTCATTTCTGTTTGTCGGACCAATAAATAAATTACCCGGTAGCCAGGCATAAAACGATGCAAAGTCGTCAAAATAGTCAGGAAATGCCGCCGCAGAATTATTGGTCACCGTGCCGTTGATTATCATATCGATAAGATTTGCTGTTCCCGCTAAATCGTCGGCGTTAACAGCACAATTTCCTGCGGCGGCATAATCCCGCAGATTATCCCGGAGAGTCAAAAATACACCGCGAAGTTTGGGTAACGCTTTTTCTTGCAGCGCCCGGTTATAAAAATCGCGCAGCAGGTTGTAAGGGATGATGTGATGCCTTGATACATGAACAGGCTCAGCGCCGCCAGCAACAGTAAGGTCTTTACTGTAATTAGGCATGGCAGGGAAACATGAGCCATTACGAACGTTCGGCATAGTGATTTTGTAGGCACCGGCAGCAATGGGCCGTGGGGCCGCCAGAGCCTGGTGGGTAAATACGAAGAGTGCGGCGATAACAATCAGGGCTTTTTTCATCTCATTTTCCTTCAGTAAAAGTGTGTGCCTGTTGAAAATAGAGAAAGTTCCACTGACTGAAAATTTGCTTTATGCCCTGTGATATTTGGCCGGGTGAGACAACGAAATAAAAAGCCGGGCAGAGGGCCCGGCTCATCTGTTTTGCAAAAAAAGTTATTCAAACAAATTCTGATGAAGTTTCTGCACCACCTGCTCGGCCTGATCGGCAGGCACCAGGAAGCAGAGGTTGTAGCTGGACGCGCCGTAGCAAATCATGCGGATGCTGAACGGGTCGAGTACGCCGAACACCTCTTTGCCCACGCCGCAGGCGCGCGACAGCTTGTTGCCAATGATGGCAACCAGCGCCAGGTCTTCTTCGACTTCCACGCGGCACAGCTCGGACAGCTCAATCAGCAGCGACTGGGTCAGCAGGGTATCGCCCTTGGACGTTGAGCCGGTCGTATCCAGGGTCAGCGCAATACTCACTTCTGACGTGGTGATCAGGTCTACGGAGATATTGTGGCGCGCCAGAATACCAAACACTTCTGCCAGGAATCCGCGGGAGTGCAGCATGTTATGGCTGTGCAGCGTGACCAGCGTCTGCTTGCGGCGCAGGGCCAGGGCGCGGAACAGCGGCGGGCTTTCGGTTCTCTTACACACCATTGTGCCGCCTGCTTTCGGCTCTTTACTGGAGCCAACGAAGACAGGAATATCGCTGCGCACGGCGGGAAGCAGGGTTGCAGGATGCAGCACTTTCGCGCCAAAGGTAGCCATCTCCGCCGCTTCTTCAAACGCGATCACATCAATACGTTTTGCCGTAGAGACCACGCGCGGGTCGGTGGTGTAAATGCCCGGCACGTCCGTCCAGATATCTACGCGCGTGGCGTGCAGCGCTTCGCCCAGCAGGGCGGCGGTGTAGTCGCTGCCGCCGCGGCCCAGCGTCGTCGTGCGTCCTTTTGCTTCGCTACCGATAAAGCCCTGGGTGATCACGATACCTTCTTCCAGGCGCGGTGCCAGCTGCTGGCTGGTCAACTCGGCCAGCGCCTCAACGTCCGGTTCGGCACGGCCAAAGCGATCGCTGGTGCGCATCACTTTACGCACGTCAAACCACTGCGCCTGAATATTACGCTCGCGCATAATCTCAACAAACAGCAGGGTAGACATCAGCTCGCCGTGGCTGACCAGTTCATCCGTCAGGGCCGAGGAGTTTGCCAGAGACGCCGCTTCTGCCAGGGTGGTGATATTTTCCAGCAGGCGTTCGATTTCCTCGCGGATCACATTTGGATTCTGAAGACACTCAAGGATGTCGAACTGAATTTTGCGCAGCGCGTCCAGCTTCACGAAACGTTCTGTCGCTTCAAGTCCTTCAGACAGAGAAACCAGCAGGTTCGTCACGCCAGCGGATGCAGAAAGCACCACCAGGCGGGTATTCGGATCGGCCAGCACCACATCGGCGCTGCGGTTCATGGCAGCGTAATCTGCCACACTGGTGCCGCCAAACTTGGCGACCACAAAACTCGTCATAACAACCTCGTGTCAGGGAATGAATAAGCGACCATGGCACAAGAATGAAATGAAAACAGGTGCAGGCGCAAAATACGGCCCTATAAATAAAATGCGGGGGAGGTCCTGTCAATGCTGGGATTATGCGGATTTTTCATGGGGGGGTACCCCTGAGAAACAGGACTTATAACAGGGCCATATTTTATGCTCCGTTTTAGCCTGTTTTGAGCGACATTTCGCCGCCGCAGGAGGCCACTTCAGCAGCTATACTTTTCGGGTCTTTTCACCTGCGTTTGATGCAGGCCAGGGCAATGGCATAAAAACCATCACAATTTTTATTTGCAGGCGCTACAATCGACCGCAGTCACAATTCTCAAATCAGAAGAGTATTGCTAATGAAAAACATCAACCCAACGCAGACCGCTGCCTGGCAGGCACTCCAGAAACATTTTGATGAAATGAAAGACGTCACCATCGCGGATCTGTTCGCGAAAGATGCCGATCGTTTCGCTAAGTTCTCCGCGACCTTCGACGACCTGATGCTGGTGGATTTCTCCAAAAACCGCATTACCGAAGAGACGCTGGCAAAACTGCAGGATCTGGCGAAAGAGACGGAGCTTGCCGACGCCATCAAGTCCATGTTCTCCGGTGAGAAGATCAACCGCACCGAAGACCGCGCCGTGCTGCACGTGGCCCTGCGTAACCGTAGCAATACGCCAATCATCGTTGACGGCAAAGACGTTATGCCGGAAGTGAACGCGGTGCTGGAAAAGATGAAAACCTTCTCTGAAGCGATCATCTCCGGAAGCTGGAAAGGCTACACCGGCAAAGCGATCACCGACGTGGTGAACATCGGTATCGGCGGGTCTGACCTCGGTCCGTTCATGGTGACCGAAGCGCTGCGCCCGTATAAAAACCACCTCAATATGCACTTTGTGTCTAACGTCGATGGTACCCACATCGCCGAAGTGCTGAAGAACGTGAACCCGGAAACCACCCTGTTCCTGGTGGCCTCCAAAACCTTTACCACTCAGGAAACCATGACCAACGCCCACAGCGCGCGCGACTGGTTCCTGAAAACCGCAGGCGACAACAAGCACGTGGCGAAACACTTCGCGGCGCTGTCTACCAACGGTAAAGCCGTCAGCGAGTTCGGCATTGATACCGCGAACATGTTCGAGTTCTGGGACTGGGTTGGCGGCCGCTACTCCCTGTGGTCTGCGATCGGTCTGTCCATCATCCTGTCCGTGGGCTTCGACAACTTCGTTGAGCTGCTCTCCGGCGCGCACGCGATGGATAAACACTTCTCCACGACCGCACCAGAGAAAAACCTGCCGGTGCTGCTGGCGCTGATCGGTATCTGGTACAACAACTTCTTCGGCGCTGAAACCGAAGCGATCCTGCCGTACGACCAGTATATGCACCGCTTTGCGGCCTACTTCCAGCAGGGCAACATGGAATCCAACGGTAAATACGTTGACCGTAACGGCAACGCGGTGGATTACCAGACTGGTCCAATCATCTGGGGCGAGCCGGGCACCAACGGTCAGCATGCCTTCTACCAGCTGATTCACCAGGGCACCAAAATGGTACCGTGCGATTTCATCGCCCCGGCTATCACCCATAACCCGCTGTCCGACCACCATCCGAAGCTGCTGTCGAACTTCTTTGCGCAGACCGAAGCGCTGGCGTTCGGTAAATCCCGCGAGGTGGTTGAGCAGGAATACCGTGACCAGGGTAAAGATCCGGCAACCCTGGACCACGTTGTGCCGTTCAAAGTGTTTGAAGGCAACCGTCCAACCAACTCCATCCTGCTGCGCGAAATCACGCCGTTCAGCCTGGGCGCGCTGATTGCCCTGTACGAGCATAAGATCTTCACGCAGGGCGCGATCCTGAACATCTTCACCTTTGACCAGTGGGGCGTTGAGCTGGGCAAACAGCTGGCAAACCGTATTCTGCCAGAGCTGGGTGACGATAAAGCGATTGCCAGCCATGACAGCTCGACAAATGGTTTGATCAACCGTTATAAAGCATGGCGTGCGTAATTAAAACGTCATGAAAACGTGCCGGCTTAATGCCGGCATTTTTTTATCGGATAATTCCTGATGTCTGTTAGTTAACTCAAATTCTGGATCTGAGTTTAATCCGAAAAAGACGCTTAACCCGTTAATTGCTGCGGTTTATTTTAAGAAAATACGTAGAAACTAATTAATGTCTTTATATTATAACTTATTGATTTATATTGGTTATATATTTATGTAATTTGCCTTTCATTTCGATTTTATCCATTAGTCCGAAAACCCGCTCCCTATTTCCCCTTACGGCAAACCCACGGCAGTAGTTGTGTATACTCGATTCCGCCTGAAATTCTTTTCGGGCAAATCTCCATTCATTCATTGAAGGGAAATTGTTATGAAGAAAGTACTGTATGGCATTTTTGCCATATCTGCGCTTGCGGCGACATCTGTTTATGCAGCTCCGGTTCAGGTCGGGGAAGCGGCAGGTTCGGCTGCGACGTCTGCGTCTGCGGGAAGTTCTACCGCAGCCAGCGCCAGCACCGTAAGTTCAGCCGTGGGTGTCGCGCTGGCGGCAACCGGTGGCGGTGATGGCTCCAATACCGGAACCACGACCACCACGACAACCAGCACCCAGTAATAGCGGGTGTTTTAATCATAACCACACTTCGGTGTGGTTATTTCGCCCCTTCGGAGAAGAGTCGTGAAGCGACCTGCAATCATTCTGATTTGCCTGCTGCTGCAGGCGTGCTCGGCCACCACTAAAGGGCTGGGAAATTCACTGTGGGAAAGCGTGTTTGGCACGCCGGGCGTACATCTGACCGATGACGAACTTCAAAACATGCCCTATGCCAGTCAGTACATGCAGCTTAACGATGGCCCGCAGCTGTTTGTGGTGCTCGCTTTCGATGAAAACGGGCAGCAGAAATGGGTGACGCAGGATCAGGCCACCATCGTGACGCAGCATGGCCGTATCGTGAAAACCCTGTTGGGCGGCGATAACCTGCTGGAAGTAAATAATATTGCTGCCGATCCGCTGATCGAGCCGAACCAGATCGCCGACGGCGCAAGCTGGACGCGCACGATGGGCTGGACCGAACATAAGCAGGTGCGTTACGCCACGGCACGCTCGACCTTCCGCTGGGACGGCACGGACAGCGTGACAGTCGGCAGCGACGAAACCCATGTTCGCGTGCTGGATGAAGAAGTCACCACCGAACAGGCCACCTGGCACAACCGCTTCTGGATCGACGAGGAAGGGCAGATCCGCCAGTCCCTGCAGTATCTCGGTGCCGGATTCTTCCCGGTTAAAACCACCCTGATCAAGGCGGCGAAATCATGAAAACGCTCATCCACGTTGCGCTTCTCGCCAGCCTTGCCGCGCCGCTGGCATGGTCCGCAGGGACGGTAAAGGTCTACACGCCGGACAGTGAAAAACCCAAAACCTTAACCCACGCCGAGCATCTGCTCGATCTCGTCGGACAGCCAAGGCTCGCCAACAGCTGGTGGCCGGGGGCAGTGATCGCTGAACGGCAGAAGACCGCTGAAGCGGAACAACAGCACAAGGCGCTCCTTGCCAGGCTGACGGGGTTAGCGGAGCAGGAAGATGGCGACGACGCGGCGGCCATCAACAGCGTTCGCCAGCAGCTGCAGGCGCTGAAGGTGACGGGCCGTCAGAAAGTGAATCTTGATCCAGATGAAGTGCGCGTCACGGAAAAGGGCAACCCGACGCTTGAAGGGGAGTATACGCTCTGGCTTCCGGCGAAGCCGACGACGGTGACCGTGATGGGGCTTATCAGCAGCCCGGGTAACAAGCCCTTTACGCCAGGTCGTGACGTGGCGAGCTACCTCGACGAGCAGAGCCTGCTGAGCGGTGCCGATAACAGCTACGCCTGGGTGGTTTACCCTGACGGGCACACACAAAAAGCCTCCGTGGCTTACTGGAATAAACGGCATATCGAACCTATGCCGGGCAGCATCATTTTTGTCGGTTTTGCCGACCATTTCTGGACGAAGGCGTATGACGGGCTTAACGCCGATATCCTTCACTCCCTGATTCAGCGGATACCGGAATAATGAAAAGAACTTATCTCTACAGCATGCTGGCGCTCTGCGTGAGTGCCGCCTGCCATGCAGAAACGTATCCGGCACCCATTGGCCCGTCTCAGTCAGACTTCGGCGGCGTCGGTTTACTGCAAACGCCCACCGCGCGTATGGCGCGTGAAGGGGAAATTAGCCTTAACTACCGTGATAACGACCAGTATCGCTACTACTCGGCGTCGGTGCAGCTGTTCCCATGGCTTGAAACCACGCTGCGCTATACCGACGTGCGTACGAAACAATACAGCAGCGTTGAGGCGTTCTCCGGCGATCAGACCTACAAAGATAAAGCCTTCGACGTCAAGCTGCGCCTGTGGGAAGAGAGTTACTGGATGCCGCAGGTGTCCGTGGGTGCCAAAGATATCGGTGGTACCGGCCTGTTTGATGCGGAATACATCGTGGCCAGCAAAGCCTGGGGGCCGTTCGACTTCTCGCTCGGCCTGGGGTGGGGCTATCTGGGCACCAGCGGCAACGTGAAAAACCCGTTCTGCTCCTACAGCGACAAATACTGCTATCGCGATAACAGCTACAAAAAAGCCGGTTCCATCAACGGTGACCAGATGTTCCACGGCCCCGCCTCGCTGTTTGGCGGGGTCGAGTATCAAACGCCCTGGCAGCCATTACGCCTGAAGCTGGAGTATGAAGGGAATGACTACTCGCAGGACTTCGCCGGGAAAATTGAGCAGAAGAGCAAGTTTAACGTCGGCGCCATTTATCGCGTCACTGACTGGGCCGACGTTAACCTCAGCTACGAGCGCGGCAATACGGTGATGTTTGGCTTCACGCTGCGCACCAACTTTAACGATATGCGGCCGCACTACAATGATAACGCGCGGCCTGCATACCAGCCGGAGCCGCAGGATGCGATTCTGCAGCACTCCGTGGTGGCAAACCAGCTGACGCTGTTGAAATACAATGCCGGTCTGGCGGATCCGAAGATTCAGACCAAGGGCGATACGCTTTACGTCACCGGCGAGCAGGTGAAATACCGCGACTCGCGCGAAGGGATCGAACGCGCCAACCGGATCGTTATGAACGATCTGCCGGAGGGGATCCGCACGATCCGCGTGACGGAAAACCGTCTCAACCTGCCGCAGGTCACAACCGAAACGGACGTTGCCAGCCTTAAGCGCCATCTGGAAGGCGAGCCGCTCGGGCATGAAACCGAGCTGGTGCAAAAACGCGTTGAGCCCGTGGTGCCGGACACCACCGAGCAGGGCTGGTATATCGACAAATCGCGCTTTGATTTCCATATCGATCCGGTGCTGAACCAGTCCGTCGGCGGGCCTGAAAACTTCTACATGTATCAGCTGGGCGTCATGGCGACGGCGGATCTGTGGCTCACCGACCACCTGCTGACCACCGGCAGCCTGTTCGGCAACATCGCCAACAACTACGACAAGTTCAACTACACCAATCCGCCAAAAGACTCGACGCTGCCGCGCGTGCGCACCCGCGTGCGTGAATACGTGCAGAACGATGCCTACGTGAATAACCTGCAGGCCAACTACTTCCAGTACTTCGGCAACGGCTTCTACGGCCAGGTGTACGGCGGGTATCTGGAAACCATGTACGGCGGCGCGGGGGCGGAAGTGCTTTATCGTCCTGTCGACAGCAACTGGGCGTTCGGGGTTGATGCCAACTACGTCAAGCAGCGTGACTGGCGCAGCGCGCAGGACATGATGAAGTTCACCGACTACAGCGTCAAAACGGGCCATCTGACCGCCTACTGGACGCCGTCGTTCGCCCCTGACGTGCTGGTGAAAGCCAGCGTCGGCCAGTATCTGGCTGGCGATAAGGGCGGCACCCTGGATATCTCTAAACACTTCGACAGCGGCGTCGTGGTGGGCGGCTACGCCACCATCACCAACGTTTCGCCGGACGAATATGGGGAAGGGGACTTCACCAAAGGGGTTTACGTGTCCATTCCGCTGGATCTGTTCTCGTCAGGCCCAACCCGCAGCCGCGCGGCGATTGGCTGGACGCCGCTAACGCGTGACGGCGGTCAGCAGCTTGGACGTAAGTTCCAGCTGTATGACATGACCAGTGACAAGAACATTAACTTCCGTTAATGCTTCACGCCGGGCGGCACTGCGTTTGCCCGGCCTACGGTTTTTGTAGGCCCGGTAAGCGCAGCGCCACCGGGCGAATCACAAGCGGCGCAGTAGCCTCGCCGGGTTCCCGGCATAGACACCTTTCTCGACGATCGATTTTGTTACCACGCTCCCTGCACCAATCACCGCACCGTCGCAGATGGATACCGCCAGAATGGTCGCTCCACTGCCTATCGAAACATCATCCCCCACGGTAATATGGCCCCAGCTCTCTCGGTCGGCGTTCGGTTTCCCCTCCCGAAACATATCGTTGGCAAACATCACGCCATGGCCAACAAAGCAACGCTTGCCAATAGTGACATACTCGCAGATGAAGGTGTGCGACTGGATTTTGCAGTCGTCACCGATGCGCGTATTGCCCTGGATTTCAACAAACGGGCCGACGAATACGCCGTTGCCCAGCACACAGTCGTAAAGGTTAGCAGGTTCATATACGATCACATTGTCGCCACAGGTCACGTTGCGAACCCCGGTTTGTTTACGCTCCATCGGTTTTCTTCCTACATAAAACATAATTAAAAAATATAGATCCCCGTCACATTTTTGCGTTATACAGGAACCTCGCCCTGGAGAATGAGGTGCTGTATGACATCCCTGACTCGCCCGCGCGTTGAGTTTATCTCAACTATCCTCCAGACCGTGCTGAACCTCGGTCTGCTGAGTCTTGGCCTGATACTGGTCGTCTTTTTGGGTAAAGAGACGGTACATCTCGCGGATGTACTGTTCGCCCCTGAACAAACCAGCAAATATGCGCTGGTGGAAGGCCTGGTGGTCTACTTTCTCTACTTTGAATTTATCGCCCTGATTGTGAAGTACTTTCAGTCCGGCTTTCACTTCCCGCTGCGTTATTTTGTCTACATCGGGATCACTGCGATAGTGCGGCTGATCATCGTCGATCATAAATCCCCGCTCGACGTGCTGATCTACTCGGCGGCGATCCTGCTGCTGGTGATCACCCTCTGGTTGTGCAACTCGAAGCGGCTGAAGCGAGAATAAAAAAAATGGCGCTCCGAGGAGCGCCTAACAACAGTCACAAGTTGGGTCAATACAATACGTCTAAAGTTGAGGGTTGCAGTGGCATAACAAATGAAACTTAACCTTTCACACCGCCCGCCGTCAGGCCGTTGACCAGCCAGCGCTGCGCCAGCAGGAACACCACGGTAATCGGGATGGCGGAAAGAACCGCCGCCGCGGCAAAGTCGCCCCACAGGTAGTTTTGCGGGTTGAGGTATTGCTGCATACCGACGGCCAGGGTGTAGCTGTTCACATCACGCAGTAACAGTGAGGCAACCGGTACTTCAGTGATCGCAGCGATAAACGACAGAATAAACACCACCGCCAGGATAGGCACCGACAGCGGCAGCAGCACCAGGCGGAACGCCTGCCATGGAGTTGCACCATCCAGCGCGGCCGCTTCTTCCAGCGAGCCGTCGATGGTTTCGAAATAGCCCTTAATGGTCCATACATGCAGTGCGATACCGCCAAGATAGGCGAAGATCACGCCGCCGTGGGTGTTCAGACCGATAAACGGTACGTACTGGCCCAGACGGTCAAACAAGGCATACAACGCTACCAGTGACAGTACGGCCGGGAACATCTGGAAAATCAGCATCCCTTTCAGCAGCGTCGCTTTACCCGGGAAGCGCATGCGGGCGAAGGCGTAGGCGCAGGTGGTGGAAAGCGCCACGATACCAATGGCGGTAATGCCTGCGATTTTCACCGAGTTCCACAGCCACAGCAGCACCGGGAACGGCGGCGGCGTGACGCGGCCATCCGCGTGTTCCACGCTGAAGCCCAGCGCGAGCTTCCAGTGCTCCCAGGAGATTTCGTCCGGGATCAGGCTCCCGGTCGCGAAGTTACCCGAACGCAGGGAGATGGCGATAACCATCAGCAGCGGGAACATGATCGCCGCGATGAAAATCAGCAGGCCTAAGTGCGTTGCGAAGAGGCGCAGCTTTTGTGATTTGGGTTGGACCATAGACATAATCAGTGCCCTCCTTAGTCGAATTTCATACGTGTGGCTTTCAGGTTCACAATCGCCAGGGCGCCTACCAGCAGGAAGATCAGGGTGGCAATCGCTGCCGCCAGACCGAAGTCCTGGCCGCCGCCGCCTTCGAAGGCGATACGGTAGGTGTAGCTCACGAGCAGGTCGGTATAGCCTGCTGGCGTCGTGGTGCCAAGGCGGTCCGGGCCGCCGTTGGTCAACAGCTGAATCAGCACGAAGTTGTTAAAGTTAAAGGCGAAGCTGGCAATCATCAGCGGCGTCAGCGGCTTAATAAGCAGCGGCAGCGTAATCTTGAAGAAGTTCTGGAACGGACCCGCGCCGTCCATCGCCGAGGCTTCGTACAGATCGTCCGGGATAGCCTTCAGCAGGCCCATGCACAGGATCATCATGTACGGATAACCGAGCCAGGTGTTCACGATGATAATCATCGAGCGAGCGGTGGTCGGGTCGCTGAACCAGGCCGGTTTGATGCCGAACAGGGCGCTCAGCATCATGTTGATTTCACCGAAGCTCTGGTTAAACAGCCCTTTGAAAATCAGAATCGAGATAAACGACGGTACGGCGTACGGCAGAATCAGCAGCACGCGGTAAATCGCTTTGCCTTTCAGAGATTCCCACTGGACGAGACAGGCCAGCACCATGCCCACGGCAACGGTCAGGATCACCGTCAGCACCGAGAAGACCACCGTCCAGACGAAGATGGCGAAGAACGGTTTCTGAATGCCTTCGTCGGTAAACACGCGGGTAAAGTTGTCCCAGCCAATGGTGACGGTATAGCCCGGGCTGAGCTTGTCATCACCCCATTTGCCGTCGGCAGTAATGGACTGATAGAAACCAATGTCGTTATTCGGACGATATTTCACGCCGCTCTGGTTGTTGGTCAGCGTGCCGTTGTCCGCCAGAGTGTACAGCGGCTGCGTACCGGAGAACTGGCGCAGCGAGCTCATGGTCACTTTGCTTTCATCTGGCAGCACGGCGGTGAGCTGGGTCAGCGCCTGACGGTTCTGGGTAATAACGCGGAGGTTGGCACGTTCACCTTCCGGCAGGGCCTGCGCCTCTTTTAAGGCCAGCTTCTGCTCGCCGCCAAACTTGAACGCGTCGGAGACATAGTATTTGCTGCTTGATTCGTCAGTAAGCGCTAACTTCCACTCGTTACCGGCAGGATACAGGCCGAAGTTAAAGGTCTTGCCTGCCTGATATGAGCGATCCAGCAGGACCTGCTGCGCGCGTTCCTGCGCAAGCTGGTTGGTGCTGCTGTAGTTGGTGAACGCAATGGCGATGGTACAAATCAGCGGGAACAGGACAAACAGCCCCATCCCGGCCACGCCCGGGTAGACATAGCGCCAGGCATAGGCTTTACGATTAGCGAAAATATACAGGCCAGCAGAGCTTAAAATCAGCGTCATGATGGCGAACAGATATTCCCCTTGCACGTACATTAAAACAACAAGGTAACCCACCAGCAGACACAGCAGACCTATCACTGACCACTTCAGCGCGTCGCTTTGCCACCAGCGTTTCTTTTTAATGACATCCATGGGGTTCTTCCTCTACAACGGTGGAAACTTATCGTCAGGTGGCGCTGCGCTTACCTGACCTACGGATCGTGCCGTAGTCGTAGGGCGGGTAAGCGCATGCGCCACCCGCCGTTTTTCAGACTTACTTAGTAATACGACCCTGAGCATCCTTCAGCGCGGCATCGACAGTCTGACGACCGCTTGCAGCGTTGATGACCGCGGTACGCGTGGCGTACCAGAACGCGGCCATCTGTGGGATGTTCGGCATGATTTCGCCTTTCTGGGCGTTATCCATGGTGGCCGCGATACGTGGGTCCTTCGCCAGATGATCCTGGAAGGATTTCAGCGCAACGGCGCCCAGCGGTTTGTCCTTGTTCACTTCATCCAGACCCTGATCGGTCAGCAGGTAGTTTTCCAGGAACTCTTTCGCCAGCTCTTTGTTCGGGCTGGCAGCGTTGATGCCCGCGCTCAGCACGCCAACGAACGGTTTAGACGGCTTGCCTTTGAAGGTTGGCAGCAGCGTCACGCCATAGTTGATTTTGCTCTTGTCGATATTGGTCCAGGCCCACGGACCGTTGATGGTCATCGCAGTTTCGCCTTTGTTGAACGCCGCTTCCGCGATGGAGTAGTCGGTATCCGCGTTCATGTGTTTGTTCTTGATGAGGTCAACCAGGAAGGTCAGACCCGCTTTCGCGCCCGCGTTGTCCACGCCCACGTCTTTCACGTCATATTTGCCGTTTTCAAACTTGAACGCGTAACCGCCGTCGGCAGCAATCAGCGGCCAGGTGAAGTACGGCTCTTGCAGGTTGAACATCAGGGCGGATTTACCTTTCGCCTTCAGCTCTTTATCCAGTTTCGGGATCTCTTCCCAGGTTTTCGGTGGGTTTGGTACCAGGTCCTTGTTGTAAATCAGAGACAGGGCTTCAACCGCGATAGGGTAAGCGATCAGCTTGCCGTTATAGCGAACGGCGTCCCAGGTGAACGGGAACAGCTTGTCCTGGAAGGCTTTATCTGGCGTCACTTCTGCCAGCAGGCCAGACTGCGCGTAGCCCCCGAAACGGTCATGCGCCCAGAAGATGATGTCCGGGCCGTCGCCGGTTGCTGCAACCTGCGGGAATTTCTCTTCCAGTTTGTCCGGGTGTTCTACGGTAACTTTGATACCGGTGTCTTTCTCGAATTTTTTGCCCACTTCGGCCAGGCCGTTATAGCCCTTGTCGCCGTTAATCCAGATAACCAGTTTGCCTTCTTCAATTTTGGCGAGCGCCGGTGCGGAAATCGTCATTGCTGCGAGGGCGGACAATGCGAAAACGCGTGCGCCAGTCTTGATATTCATAGCTGCCATCCTTTTTGGTGATGTCTCATGGTATGACTTCAGTGGTTCAACGTGTCTCAGTCTCCTTATTTGACATCCTCTTTCCATCCTCCCAACCCCTACGCCCCACCCCCCGTTTGTGTGATCTCCGTTGCATAAATTTAAGTTATGAGTGCTGGCGCACATAAAAACCCACTGAATTTTGCAGGCGGCTTCACGAATTTTGCCTCAGCCCTCCCAGAGCGGTCGCAGAGCCTGCTCTCTCATCCTCCCGCCTCCTCCCCCATCAAAAAGGCGGGGGGTGGAGGATTCGGGAAAGTAATGGATACCCCATAGTGAACTTATCTTGAATGTTTCTGTCGGTGACAGGTTGTAACGAAGGGAGAAGGGCATGGCGAGCGTACAGCTGCGTAATGTAACGAAAGCCTGGGGTGACGTTGTGGTGTCGAAAGACATCAATCTGGACATCAACGAAGGCGAATTCGTGGTGTTTGTTGGCCCATCAGGCTGTGGTAAATCTACTCTGCTGCGTATGATTGCCGGTCTTGAAACGATCACCAGCGGTGACCTGCTGATCGGTGATACCCGAATGAACGACATCCCGCCTGCCGAACGCGGCGTAGGCATGGTGTTCCAGTCTTATGCACTTTATCCCCACCTTTCCGTTGCCGAAAACATGTCCTTTGGCCTGAAGCTGGCCGGCGCGAAGAAAGAGGTCATTAACCAGCGCGTGACGCAGGTGGCGGAAGTGTTACAGCTGGCTCATCTGCTGGAGCGTAAACCAAAAGCGCTTTCCGGTGGTCAGCGTCAGCGTGTGGCGATTGGTCGTACGCTGGTGGCGGAACCGCGCGTGTTCCTGCTCGATGAACCTCTCTCAAACCTGGATGCCGCCCTGCGCGTCCAGATGCGTATTGAAATCTCCCGTCTGCACAAGCGTCTTGGCCGCACGATGATTTACGTCACCCACGATCAGGTGGAAGCGATGACCCTCGCCGACAAAATCGTGGTGCTGGATGCCGGCCGCGTTGCGCAGGTGGGTAAACCGCTGGAGCTGTACCACTACCCGGCAGACCGCTTTGTTGCGGGCTTTATTGGCTCGCCAAAGATGAACTTCCTGCCCGTCAAAGTGACCGCGACAGCCATTGAACAAGTACAGGTGGAGCTGCCAAACCGCCAGCAGGTCTGGCTGCCGGTCGACAGCGCCAACGTACAGGTCGGGGCAAATATGTCCCTGGGTATTCGTCCTGAACATTTACTCCCGAGCCACATCGCCGATGTGACCCTGGAAGGTGACGTTCAGGTCGTCGAACAGCTTGGTCACGAAACACAGATTCATATCCAGATCCCCGCCATCCGTCAGAACCTGGTCTACCGCCAGAATGACGTGGTGTTGGTAGAAGAGGGTGCCAAATTCGCTATCGGCTTGCCGCCAGAGCGTTGCCATCTGTTCCGTGAGGATGGCACTGCATGTCGTCGGTTGCACAAAGAGCCAGGCGTTTAAGCAATCCCAAAAGAAGACACGAAACCGACAGGTGAAGTGTTCAAAGAAAAGCAATGATCTCAGGAGATAGAATGATGATTACTCTGCGCAAACAAGTCCCTCTGGCAATCGCCGTTGCGGCAGGCATCCTGTCTGCCCAGGCAGGCGCCGTGGACTTTAAAGGTTATGCTCGTTCCGGCATTGGCTGGACCGGGAGTGGCGGTGAACAGCAATGCTTCCAGGCAACAGGTGCTCAAAGTAAATACCGTCTCGGTAACGAATGTGAAACCTACGCTGAACTGAAACTGGGCCAGGAAGTGTGGAAAGAGGGCGATAAGAGCTTCTACTTCGACACCAACGTCGCGTATTCCGTCTCTCAGCAGAACGACTGGGAATCCACCAGCCCAGCCTTCCGTGAAGCTAACGTGCAGGGTAAAAACCTCATTGAAGCACTGCCAGGTTCTACCATCTGGGCCGGTAAGCGCTTCTATCAGCGTCATGACGTTCACATGATCGACTTCTACTACTGGGATATTTCAGGTCCTGGTGCGGGTATCGAAAACATCGACCTGGGCTTCGGTAAGCTCTCTCTGGCAGCAACCCGTTCTTCTGAAGCGGGCGGCTCAGCGACCTTTGCCGATCGTGACGCGCTGGGTAACCGTATTTATGACAACCTGGTACCGAACGATGTCTTCGACGTCCGTTTAGCACAGATGCAGGTCAACGAAGGCGGTACGCTGGAGTTCGGTGTTGATTATGGCCACACCAATATTCCAGATGACTACTACCTGCAGCCTGGCGCGTCTAAAGACGGCTGGATGTTCACCGCTGAACATACCCAGAGCATGCTGAAGGGCTTTAACAAGTTTGTGCTGCAGTACGCAACTGACTCTATGACCTCCAACGGCAAGGGCCGTCCGGAAGGTGGTAGCATCAACAACAACGGCGACATGTGGCGTGTTCTGGACCACGGTGCGATCTCTCTGGGCGACTCCTGGGATCTGATGTACGTGGGTATGTACCAGGACATCAACCTGGATAACAACAACGGCACCAAATGGTGGACTGTCGGCGTTCGTCCTATGTACAAATGGACGCCAATCATGAGCACCCTGCTGGAAGTGGGCTACGACAACGTCAAGTCTCAGAAAACTGACGACACTAACAGCCAGTACAAAATTACCCTGGCACAGCAATGGCAGGCTGGCGACAGCATCTGGTCCCGTCCGGCTATCCGTGTCTTCGCAACCTACGCGAAATGGGATGAGAAATGGGGCTACGCGAACGGCGACTCCGGTGCAGGCTATGACTCTGGTATTGCGTACAGCGACACGTCCGCAAAAACCTTCAGCCGTGGCGACTCTGATGAGTGGACCTTCGGTGCCCAGATGGAAATCTGGTGGTAATTCGTTAGACCTGACGTAATGACCTAAAAGAGGGGCGCAAGCCCCTCTATCCTTAGGGTGCTGCGCGCTATTGCCTGGCCACCGCAGTGCTCACGCTATCAGAGGTAATAACAATGAAAATGAAGAAAAGTCTCGTCGCGCTGTGCCTCTCTGCGGGGCTGATGGCCTGTGTTCCGGCGGTCTCCTTTGCAGACGTGAATTTCGTACCACAAAATACCAGCGCTGCGCCGGCGATCCCGGCGGCGGCGCTCCAGCAGCTGACATGGACGCCTGTTGATCAATCCAAAACACAGTCGACACAGCTTTCTACGGGCGGCCAGCAGCTGAACGTGCCGGGGATCGCCGGGCCTGTTGCCGCCTACAGCGTGCCGGCCAACATTGGTGAGCTGACCCTGACGCTGACCAGCGAAGTGAACAAGCAAACCAGCGTCTTTGCGCCGAACGTGTTGATTCTGGATCAGAATCTGACGCCATCTGCTTTCTTCCCAAGCGAGTACTTTAGCTATCAGGAGCCTGGCGTCATGAGCGCCGACCGCCTGGAAGGCAAAATGCGCCTGACGCCAGCTTTGGGACAGCAGAAGATTTATGTTCTGGTTTTCACGACTGAAAAAGATCTACAGCAGACCACTAAGCTTATCGATCCGGCAAAAGCCTACGCCAAAGGAACGGGTAACTCTGTTCCGGATATCCCGGATCCTTTAGCGCGCCACGTCACCGACGGCCTGCTCAAGCTGAAAGTCTCAACGAACAATGCGTCCAGCGTGCTGGTCGGCCCGCTGTTTGGCTCCTCCGGTACCGGCCCTGTGACTGTAGGTAACACTGCTGCTCCTGCCTATACCGCGCCAGCTGCTACGGCAGCCGCACCGGTGGCGACCGCAGCGCCTGCCCCGGCGAAGAAAGCTGAGCCGGTTCTGAACGACACCGAAGAGTACTTCAACAACGCCATTAAGCAGGCGGTGAAGCGCGGCGATGTCGATAAAGCGCTGAAACTGCTTGATGAAGCCGAACGTTTAGGTTCAACCACTGCCCGTTCCACCTTTATCAGCAGTGTAAAAGGCAAGGGGTAACCGTTTCCCCACAGTGCTGATTTGTTAGTAGTTTGGTGCGCCTGAGTGGGCGCACTTTTTTTCGTATCCGTCAGGCTGTTGCGCCCATGTTGCGATCGTGATCGTTAAATAACGTTTGGCCCCCCTCAATCCGTGTTTCTGCGATACAATGCCATTACGTTATGTATCGGAGAGTCTGGCATGTCACACCCTGCGCTAACGCAACTGCGTGCGCTGCGCTATTTCGACCAAATACCTGCGCTTGATCCGCAGCAGCTGGACTGGCTGTTGCTGGAAGATTCCATGACGAAACGTTTTGAGCAACAGGGTAAAACGGTCACGGTGACCCTGATTCAGGAAGGGTTTGTTTCTGGCGATGAGATCGCCAGCGAGCTGCCGCTGCTGCCGAAAGAGCCACGTTACTGGCTGCGCGAAATTTTACTCTGTGCTGACGGTGAGCCATGGCTTGCCGGGCGGACGGTGGTGCCCGAGTCCACCCTTTCCGGGCCAGAACTGGCCCTGCAGCGTCTGGGGAAAACGCCGCTGGGGCGTTACCTTTTCACCTCGTCTGAGCTTACCCGGGATTTTATTGAGATTGGTCGTGATGCCGAACTCTGGGGGCGTCGTTCCCGCCTTCGCCTGAGCGGTAAACCGTTAATTCTGACGGAGCTTTTTTTACCGGCATCACCGTTGTACTAAGAGGAAGAAAAAATGGAGTGGAGCCTGACGCAGAATAAGCTGCTGGCGTATCACCGCTTAATGCGTACCGATAAACCGATTGGCGCGTTACTGCTATTGTGGCCAACCCTATGGGCGCTGTGGCTCGCCACGCCGGGCGTGCCGCCGCTGTGGATCCTGGGCGTGTTCGTTGCCGGCGTCTGGCTGATGCGCGCGGCGGGCTGCGTGGTGAATGACTATGCCGATCGTAAATTCGACGGCCATGTTAAGCGTACTGCCGGTCGTCCGTTACCCAGCGGGCAGGTCACCGGGAAAGAAGCCCGCGTGCTGTTCATTGTTCTGGTGCTGCTCTCTTTCCTGCTGGTGTTAACCCTCAACACCATGACCATTCTGCTTTCCGTTGCGGCGCTGGCGTTGGCCTGGGTGTATCCGTTTATGAAGCGCTATACCCACCTGCCTCAGGTGGTGCTGGGCGCGGCGTTTGGCTGGTCGATTCCGATGGCGTTTGCGGCGGTTAGTGAGTCCTTACCGCTCAGCTGCTGGCTGATGTTCCTGGCGAACATTCTCTGGGCCGTGGCGTATGACACGCAATACGCGATGGTAGACCGCGACGATGACCTGAAAATTGGCATCAAATCAACCGCCATCCTCTTTGGTCGTCAGGACAAGCTGATTATCGGTATCCTGCAGGTCGCGGTACTGGCGCTGATGGTCGCGATCGGTCGCCTGAACGGTCTGAACTGGGAGTTTTACTGGTCCGTGCTGGTGGCGGGACTGCTGTTTGCGTACCAGCAAAAGCTGATTGCGAAGCGTGAGCGCGACGCCTGTTTTAAAGCGTTTATGAACAACAACTACGTCGGATTGGTACTGTTTTTAGGCCTGGCGATGAGCTACTTCTCCTGAAAAATAGCCCGGTGGCGCTGACGCTTACCGGGCCTACGTGTCGTGACGAATTGTAGGCCGGGTAAGGCGTAGCCGCCACCCGGCTTTTTTACCGGCGGTGCAGCAGCCGAAGCGCGTTCGCCGTCACCAGCACCGTTGCCCCGGTATCCGCCAGCACCGCCAGCCACAACCCGGTCATGCCGAGCAGGGTCGTCACCAGGAAAATCCCTTTCAGACCGAGCGCAATGCCGATGTTTTGACGGATATTGGCCCGCGTCGCCCGCGCCAGGCTAATCATCTGCGCCAGCCCGGTCAGGCGGTTGTGCGTCAATGCCGCGTCGGCCGTTTCCAGCGCCACGTCGGTTCCGCTGCCCATCGCAATACCAATGGTGGAGGCTTTCATCGCGGGGGCATCGTTAATCCCGTCACCGACCATCGCCAGCGGCGCGCGAGCGTTCAGCTCCGTTACCGCGCTGACCTTATCCGCAGGCAATAATCCAGCTTTAAACTCCAGCCCCAGCTCACCGGCAATCGCTGCCGCCGCGCGAGGGTTATCACCGGTAAGAATAACGCCCTGCACGCCTAGCTGATGCAGCGCCGCTACGGCTTCTTTTGCGTCATCGCGCAGGGTATCGCGCAGCGCCAGCATCCCTTTCGCGACGCCGTCCTGCATCACGGTCACGACGGTTTGTCCGGTCTGCTCTAGCGCCTCAACCTCTGGATGAGAAGACTTGCCAGCCGCGACAATCAGTACCTTTTTACCGTCAACGGAGGCCTCAATCCCTGACCCGACCAGCGCTCGCTGGGCGGTTGCCAGAGGGATGTTCAGCCCGCGCGCCTGGGCTTCACGCACAATCGCCTGCGCCAGCGGGTGAGTGGAGCCCTGCTCCACGGCGGCGGCCAGCATTAGAAGTTCGTCTTCACTGATGTCCTGCGGATACACGCCGGTCACCTGCGGCTTGCCGACGGTCAGCGTGCCGGTTTTATCGAAGGCGATATGCTGGACCTGGCTCAGCTGTTCCAGCGCCGCGCCGCCCTTAATCAGCGCCCCGCGACGTGCCGCCGCCGCCAGCCCGGAGGTAATCGCCGCCGGGGTGGAAATCACCAGCGCGCACGGGCAGCCGATCAGCAGCAGCGTCAGCCCTTTATAGATCCAGCCCTCCCACGGCGCGCCGAAGAACAGCGGCGGCACGATAGTGACCAGCAGGGCAACCAGCATGATGGCAGGGGTATAAATCCGGCTGAAGCGATCGATAAAGCGTTCGACCGGCGCGCGGCGCTCTTCGGCCTCTTCAATCAGCTTCAGGATACGGTCGATAGCGCTGTTGCCCGGCTCGGAAAGCACGGTGAGCTGCACCAGACGGTCGACGCTGGTGGCTCCAGCAGGCACTTTTTCACCTGCGGCACGCTCTACCGGAATGGATTCCCCGGTCAGGGCGCTTTCATCAAAGCTCGCGGTGGCGGTAAGCAGCGCGCCGTCGGCGGGCAGACGCCCCCCGGCGGCCACTTCAATCACGTCACCCGGGCGCAGCGTATTGATGGCGACCGTTTCACGCGTGCCGTTTATCACGCGAGTGGCGGTTTCCGGCTTCAGCGCCATCAGCGCGCTGACACCTTTACGCGCCCGGCTTGCCGCCCAGCCTTCAAGACGTTCGCCGATTAAGAACAGCAGCAGCACCATCGCCGCTTCTGCCGTCGCGCCAATGAACAGCGCGCCGATTGCCGCCACGCTCATCAGCGTTTCGATGGCAAACCAGCTGCCGCTTTTCATCAGGCGCAGCGCCTGGCGGGCAATCGGGAACAGCCCGACCAGGGTGGTGGCGATAAACGCCAGATTGCCGAATGGATGGTTAATCTGTTCCAGCCCCCAGCTCAGGGCCATCATGATGATGAGGGTAATGAGCGGCAGGTTTTCTTTCAGGGAGGAGGTTTTTTCAACGGACGCCGTTTCGCTGCGCAGGGTATATCCCGCCTTGCTGACGGCGGCTTCAACCTGCTTGCTGATGTCGTTATCGGCGCTAACCAGCAGCTTTTCGGTGGCGAACAGCACCTGAACGTGGCTCACGCCCGGCACTTGTTTGACGGCGTTTTCCACTTTGCGGGCGCAGGCCGCGCAGTCCATACCGTTGACGACCCAACTGAAGCGGTTGCCGCTTTCAGGAAGGGGTTGAGCTTGCGTTTCGCACGCGCCTTCGCAGCAGCAGTCGTCTTTCGACGGAGCCGGGCTGAGCTTAAGAGCCGAGAATTGAGGAACTTTTTTTGGTATTTCTGGAGTCGACATGGCAGTCTCCGGCAATGATAATTTTCTCATTAACCGCAGCATACACTCTGGAGTCGACTCCAGAGTCAAGCGCTATTTAGATATACAGCGAACGCACAATCAGGAAATGCCCGGCAAAGTAGCAGGCGGAGGCAATCGCGTTATCCGCCCGGAAGCGGCGGCGATAGTGGCTGCCCAGCCAGACGACATTCCCGATCAGCAGCAGCGCGGCGCCGAAGAACGCGGACATTGCCGGAGCGGTCGGACGGAAGAACCACAGCTCGCCCGCCAGCCACACCATCACCAGCGTCATGGCGATAAACGTGCAGACCGGCAAACGCATCTCTTCCAGACGTGACCAAATCACCGCAATCAGCAGTGCGCCAATCACCAGCAGCACCAGCGGCAGCGGCCAGAAGAAGGAGAGCGTCATCTGGCTGGCAAAGTAGATGGTATACAGCAGATGGGAGAGGAAGAACGCGCCCACGGCATAGAGCAGACGCTGGCGCGGCAGCAGGGTTAAGGCATCGCCTATCAGGGACGCACACAGCCCGGCGAGCACCAGATAGCTGACGGCGTTAAACATCGGCGCTTGCCAGGCCAGCAGCAGCAGGAGCAACAGCGTGACCGGTTTAAACAACCAGCGCTGCCAGGTGGGACCGCGGTACGACGCATCGACATAAAGCCATGCGGAAAAACAGACAGCGATAAATGACCAAAGCATATTAACTCCCTGTATCTGTTAAGTCTGAATAATCAGTTTCTGATCCAGTGTAGTGACGCTAGCGGGCGTTTGGCAATGCCGGTACAGGCAAGGTATCCTGAATTCCGCATAATCTGATGGGATTTTTCAATGAGCAAGATGCCGCTTTTTTTCATTATCGTGGTGGCGATTATCGTTATTGCCGCCTCGTTCCGTTTCGTGCAGCAGCGCCGCGAGAAGGCGGATAACGATGCCGCGCCGCTGATGCAAAAGCGCGTGGTGGTGACGAACAAACGCGAGAAACCGCTCAATGACCGCCGCTCGCGCCAGCAGCAGGTGACGCCTGCGGGCACAGCAATGCGCTATGAAGCCAGCTTTAAGCCGGAAACGGGCGGCCTGGAGATGACCTTCCGCCTGGAGGCGCAGCAGTACCATCAGCTGACGGTAGGGGAGAAAGGAACGCTGAGCTACAAAGGGTCGCGGTTTGAAGGATTTGAACCGGAGCGGTAATGCCGGGCGGCACTGCGTTTGCCCGGCCTGTGGGGTTTCGTAGGCCCGGTAAGCGAAGCGCCACCGGGCGACTAAACGCACCTTACTTCTTCACCTGCGCCTTAAACTTCTTCATCCACACCAGCAGTTCAAACACGCCGAAAATAAACACGCGCAGCTGCTGCCAGCCCGTCATCTGCGGGCCGTCTTTCGGCAGGCCGTTTTTCAGCATCACCATCTGCAGGGCGTGCATGAACGACGTGAAAATCAGCGCCACGTTAACGAAAATGTTCATCGGGCGCGGGAACGGGTGCACCAGATTCAGAATCAAGAACGCCCAGACGCCAAGCATCAGCAAACGTCCCAGGTTAATCAGTACCGGCATCGGATCCTCCTTGTGCCTGACGGTGATACAGACGATAAGCAACCTGACCCGCGACTTTTTCACGGTGCAGATCCCAGTGAGTGGGAACCGGCGGTAAACCGTTTTCCACTTCGCTTTCAACGTAAATTAGCGCGTCATCCGCCAGCCAGCCGTTTTGCTCCAGCAGGGATAACGTCTCCTCCAGCAGCCCCTTGCGGAACGGCGGGTCGACAAACACCACGTTATGCGGCGTGCCTTTTTGCGCTAGAAAACTCAGCGTGTTGGTGTTCACGACTTTGGCGTTGCCCGCCTTCAGCGTCGCCAGATTTTGCTGCAGCGTCTGCGCAACGCCGCGCTCCATCTCCAGCAGCGTGGCGCTGGCGGCATAGCGCGACAGCGCTTCCAGCCCGAGCGCGCCGCTTCCGGCGAAGCAGTCCAGGCAGTGGGCGTCTACCATTGACGGGGCCAGCCAGTTAAACAGCGTCTCGCGCACGCGGTCGGTAGTAGGGCGTAAACCGGGGCTATCCGGCACCGGTAATTTCCGGCCTCGCCACTGACCGCCGATAATACGAATTTGACCGGCCGGGGCGCGGTTGGGTTTCTTCATCTCAGGAAAGCTCTGTTAACAATTGGCCTGCGATTGCGGGCGGTGATGTCATTTAAGTAAAGTGTTAGACTATTTCATCATTTTTTTAGCTTCCATGTATATAGCGCCGCGAGGAGTGTAGTCGCAGATGGCAAAACAAAAAAAACGTGGCTTCTTTTCCTGGCTGGGCTTCGGTGAAAAAGAGCAAGAAACAGAACAGAAAACCGAAGAACAACAAGCCGTTGAAGAGCAGTCACAGCCTGAAACGCCTGTAGAAACCGCCGCGGTTGTCGAAGCGGAAGAAACGGCGCACAGCAAAGAAGAGATTGAATCCTTTGCAGAAGAGGTCGTTGAGGTCACGGAACAGGTTCAGGAGAGCGAGAAGCCAGAACCGGTTGTCGTTGAGGCCGTTGCCGAAGCGCCGAAGGCCGTAATCGAGCACGAAGAGCTGCCGCTGCCGGAAGAGGTGAAAGCCGAAGAGGTGTCTGCCGAAGAGTGGCAGGCCGAAGCGGAAACCGTTGAAATCGTTGAGGCGGTGGAAGAAGAAGCGACACTCGAGCCAGAACTGACCGACGAAGAGCTGGAAGCCCAGGCGCTGGCTGCGGAAGCGGCTGAAGAAGCGGTCATCGTCGTGCCGGTGGAAGAAGAACCGGAAGAAGAGATCGTTCAGGAGCAGGAAAAACCGACTAAAGAAGGTTTCTTCGCACGCCTGAAGCGCAGCCTGCTCAAAACCAAAGAAAACTTAGGTTCCGGATTTATCAGTCTGTTCCGCGGCAAGAAGATCGACGACGATCTCTTTGAAGAGCTGGAAGAACAACTGCTGATTGCGGACGTTGGCGTGGAAACCACCCGTAAGATCATCGCCAACCTGACCGAAGGGGCGAGCCGCAAACAGCTGCGCGACGCCGAAGCGCTGTACGGTCTGTTGAAAGACGAGATGGGTGAAATTCTCGCAAAAGTTGACGAACCGCTTAATATTGAAGGCAAAACGCCATTTGTTATTCTGATGGTTGGCGTGAACGGCGTGGGTAAAACTACCACCATCGGCAAGCTGGCGCGTCAGTTCGAGCAGCAGGGCAAATCGGTGATGCTGGCGGCGGGCGATACCTTCCGTGCGGCAGCGGTTGAGCAGCTGCAGGTTTGGGGCCAGCGCAACAACATTCCGGTGATTGCCCAGCATACCGGCGCGGATTCCGCGTCCGTGATCTTCGACGCCATCCAGGCGGCGAAGGCGCGCAACGTGGACGTGCTGATTGCCGATACCGCAGGGCGTTTGCAGAACAAATCGCACCTGATGGAAGAGTTGAAGAAAATCGTTCGCGTCATGAAGAAGCTGGACGAAGACGCACCGCATGAAATTATGCTGACCATTGATGCCAGCACCGGACAGAACGCCATCAGTCAGGCGAAGCTGTTCAATGAAGCGGTAGGACTGACGGGGATCGCGCTGACCAAGCTGGACGGCACCGCGAAAGGCGGGGTGATCTTCTCCGTGGCCGATCAGTTCGGCATTCCTATCCGTTACATCGGTGTGGGCGAGCGTATTGAGGATTTGCGTCCGTTTAAAGCGGACGACTTTATTGAGGCATTATTTGCCCGAGAGGACTAACAATGATTCGCTTTGAACACGTCAGCAAGGCCTATCTCGGTGGGAGACAAGCGCTGCAGGGGGTGACATTCCACCTGCAGCCGGGCGAGATGGCATTCCTGACCGGCCATTCCGGCGCGGGGAAAAGTACCCTGCTCAAGCTTATCTGTGGAATCGAGCGGCCAAGCGCCGGGAAAATCTTTTTCGGCGGCCATGAGATCAGCCGCCTGAAAAACCGCGAAGTGCCGTTCCTGCGTCGTCAGATCGGCATGATTTTCCAGGATCACCACCTGCTGATGGATCGCACCGTTTTCGATAACGTGGCCATTCCGCTGATTATTGCCGGCGCCAGCTATGACGATATCCGCCGTCGCGTCTCTGCGGCGCTGGATAAGGTCGGGCTGCTGGACAAAGCGAAGAACTTCCCGATCCAGCTGTCCGGCGGTGAGCAGCAGCGCGTGGGCATCGCGCGCGCGGTGGTGAACAAGCCTGCCGTACTGCTGGCGGATGAACCGACCGGTAACCTGGACGATGCCCTGTCCGAAGGGATTTTGCGTCTGTTTGAGGAATTTAACCGCGTAGGGGTCACCGTATTGATGGCGACGCACGACATCGGGCTCATTTCCCGTCGTTCGTACCGCATGCTGACCCTGAGCGACGGGCATTTGCACGGAGGCCACGGTGAACAAGCGTGATGCAATGAACCAGATTCGGCAGTTCGGGAACCGGTTTGACCGTTTCCGTAAGCCGCAGGGCGGTGGTGACGGCAATCGTAATGCGCCGAAGCGCCAGAAGGCCGCGCCAAAACCGGCCTCCCGTAAAACCAACGTGTTTAACGAGCAGGTGCGCTACGCCTTCCACGGCGCGCTGCAGGACCTGAAAAGCAAACCGCTGGCGACGTTCCTGACGGTGATGGTGATTGCCATCTCCCTGACGCTGCCAAGCGTCTGCTATATGGTCTATAAAAACGTCAACCAGGCGGCTTCACAGTATTATCCGTCCCCGCAGATCACGGTCTATATGGATAAAGCGCTCGACGATAACGCCGCGGCGCAGGTGGTTGGGCAAATCCAGGCCGAGCAGGGCGTGGAGAAGGTCAACTATCTCTCGCGTGAAGACGCGCTGGGCGAGTTCCGTAACTGGTCTGGCTTTGGCGGCGCGCTGGATATGCTCGAAGAGAACCCGCTGCCCGCCGTGGCGGTGGTGATCCCGAAGCTGGATTTCCAGGGGACCGATTCGCTTAACACCCTGCGCGATCGCATCACGCGCATTAAGGGCATTGATGAAGTGCGCATGGACGACAGCTGGTTTGCGCGCCTTGCTGCCCTGACCGGGCTGGTAGGACGCGTCGCGGCGATGATTGGCGTGCTGATGGTGGCGGCGGTCTTCCTCGTCATTGGTAACAGCGTACGCCTGAGCATCTTTGCCCGTCGCGATACCATCAACGTGCAGAAACTGATTGGTGCGACGGATGGCTTCATCCTCCGACCGTTCCTTTACGGCGGTGCATTACTCGGTTTTTCCGGCGCATTTCTTTCACTGATATTGTCAGAAATTTTGGTGATGCGGCTTTCGTCTGCCGTGACTGAAGTGGCGCAGGTTTTCGGAACGAAGTTTGATATCAGTGGCTTAGGGTTCGATGAGTGCCTGTTACTGCTGCTGGTTTGCTCGATGATTGGGTGGGTGGCAGCCTGGCTGGCAACCGTTCAACATTTACGTCACTTTACTCCCGACTAATAAAAGCGTGATATAATCTTTCCCTGCACCGAGATGTTCGCTCTGCAGGGAAAGCGTCCCTGTCGTCGCTCCCCCTGTTATCATTTCCATGTCACATTTTGTGCGTAATTTATTCACCGTTGCACCTGGAACTTGTGGATAAAATCACTGTCTGATAAAAGAGTTAATGCTAATCTCGTTGCTCAAACGCTTTGGCATGGTTGTTGCCTGACGGGGACGACCTGGACCAGAAGAAACATTGAGAGGAATGAATGACCAAAGAAATGCAAACTTTAGCTTTAGCCCCTGTTGGTAACCTGGAATCTTATATCCGGGCTGCGAACACCTGGCCGATGTTAACGGCCGAGGAAGAAAAGGAGCTTGCTGAAAAGCTGCATTACCAGGGCGATCTGGAAGCAGCTAAGACGCTGATCCTGTCTCACCTGCGCTTTGTTGTTCACGTTGCTCGTAATTATGCGGGCTACGGCCTGCCGCAGGCGGACTTGATTCAGGAAGGTAACATCGGTCTGATGAAGGCTGTACGTCGCTTCAACCCGGAAGTGGGTGTGCGACTGGTCTCTTTCGCCGTGCACTGGATCAAAGCAGAAATTCACGAATACGTGCTGCGCAACTGGCGTATCGTGAAAGTCGCCACGACAAAAGCGCAGCGCAAACTGTTCTTCAACCTGCGTAAAACCAAGCAGCGTCTGGGCTGGTTCAACCAGGATGAAGTGGAAATGGTGGCGCGCGAGCTGGGCGTAACCAGCAAAGACGTGCGTGAAATGGAATCCCGTATGGCCGCGCAGGACATGACCTTTGATATGTCCTCCGACGACGACGCATCTGACAGCCAGCCGATGGCGCCGGTTCTGTATCTGCAGGATAAAACCTCTAACTTTGCCGACGGCATCGAAGAGGATAACTGGGAAGATCAGGCCGCGAACAAGCTGACCCATGCGATGGAAGGCCTCGACGAACGTAGCCAGGATATTATTCGCGCCCGCTGGCTGGACGAAGACAACAAGTCCACGCTGCAGGAGCTGGCCGACCGCTACGGCGTTTCTGCGGAACGTGTCCGCCAGCTTGAAAAGAACGCCATGAAAAAACTTCGCGCCGCTATCGAAGCGTAATTTCCGCGAAGTACACCGAGAACCCTCGAATGCAAATTCGGGGGTTTTGTTTTTTTAGCGCCCGCTCTGGCGAATTCCCTCCCCCTGGCAAACACTTACTGATGCGCTAAGCAGGTGACTTTCTCAGGGGGACAGGGTGAAAAATAACGAACTGAACGACCGGCGTTTACAGGCGACGCCGCGCGGTATCGGCGTGATGTGTAACTTCTATGCCGATAAAGCTGAAAACGCCACGGTGTGGGACGTGGAAGGCAACGAGTACATCGACTTCGCCGCCGGGATCGCGGTGCTGAATACCGGGCATCGCCATCCAAAAGTCATTTCCGCCATTGAAAAACAACTCCACGCGTTTACCCATACGGCGTACCAGATTGTGCCGTATGAGGGCTATGTCGCCCTTGCCGAGCGCATCAACCAGCGCGTGCCCGTTGACGGTCCGGCTAAAACGGCGTTTTTCTCCACGGGAGCTGAGGCGGTCGAAAACGCGGTCAAAATTGCACGGGCGTACACCAAACGTCCTGGCCTTATCACCTTCGGCGGCGCGTTCCACGGCCGCACCTTTATGACCATGGCGCTGACCGGCAAAGTCGCACCGTACAAGCTCGGCTTTGGCCCGTTCCCCGGGTCGGTCTATCACGCGCAGTATCCGAATGACCTGCACGGCGTCAGCACGGCGGAAGCGTTGAAAAGCCTGGAACGTATCTTTAAGGCGGATATCGCACCCGACCAGGTCGCGGCCATTATTCTCGAACCGGTTCAGGGAGAGGGCGGTTTCAACATTGCGCCAGCTGATTTTATGCAGGCGCTGCGCGCCCTGTGCGACACCCACGGTATTTTGCTGATTGCCGACGAGGTGCAAAGCGGCTTTGCCCGTACCGGCAAGCTGTTCTCGATGGAACACCACTGCGTGAAGCCCGATCTGATCACCATGGCGAAAAGCCTGGCGGGCGGGATGCCGCTCTCAGCGGTGTCGGGCCGTGCGGAGGTGATGGACGCCCCTGCACCGGGCGGGCTGGGCGGTACCTACGCCGGAAACCCGCTGGCGATTGCGGCGGCGCATGCCGTGCTCGACGTGATTGATGAAGAGGATCTCTGCACGCGCTCGGCGCATCTTGGCCATCATCTGGTGGAAGTGCTGAACAAGGCGAAGGAACACTGCCCGTATATCGCTGACATTCGCGCGCAGGGCTCGATGGTGGCGGTAGAGTTTAACGACCCGCAAACGGGTCAGCCTTCGCCGGAATTTACCCGCCAGGTGCAGGAGCGCGCGTTGCAGGAAGGGCTGCTCCTTCTGAGCTGCGGCGTCTACGGCAACGTCATTCGTTTCCTCTATCCGCTGACTATCCCTGAAGCGCAGTTCCGCAAAGCGCTGGACATTATCTCCGCGTCGCTGACACGTTAAAGCCACATGCCCGGCGAAAATCCCTGCCGGGCCTATCATATATTCATTTCAAATTACCTATTCCAAAATCATAAAAATCGGGTATGTTTTAGCAGAGTATGCTGAAAAAGCGCGGACAGCACACCTATAACTGACATAAAGCGCTGCACAACAACATCACAACAATCGTAATAACCATAATAATGGGGAATCTCAGGATGAACATGAAGGGTAAAGCGTTACTGGCAGGATGTATCGCGTTGGCATTCAGCACCATGGCACAGGCAGACATCAAGGTGGCCGTGGTTGGCGCAATGTCCGGTCCGGTAGCACAGTACGGCGACCAGGAATTTACCGGCGCTGAGCAGGCGGTTGCAGACATTAATGCTAAGGGCGGTATCAAAGGCGAAAAACTGCAAATCGTAAAATATGATGATGCCTGTGACCCGAAACAAGCGGTCGCGGTTGCGAACAAAGTGGTGAACGACGGGATCAAATACGTTATCGGTCACCTGTGCTCTTCCTCTACTCAGCCAGCGTCTGACATCTACGAAGACGAAGGTATTCTGATGATCACCCCGGCGGCGACCGCACCAGAGCTGACCGCGCGTGGCTACAAGCTGACCCTGCGCACCACCGGTCTGGACTCTGACCAAGGCCCAACCGCGGCGAAATACATCGTTGAAAAAGTGAAGCCGAAGCGCATTGCCATCGTTCATGACAAGCAGCAGTACGGTGAAGGTCTGGCGCGTTCCGTGCAGGACAACCTGAAGAAAGCCAATGCTGACGTGGTGTTCTTCGACGGGATCACCGCCGGTGAGAAAGACTTCTCCACCCTGGTGGCGCGTCTGAAGAAAGAGAATATTGATTTCGTTTACTACGGTGGCTACCACCCGGAAATGGGCCAGATCCTGCGCCAGGCGCGCGCTGCGGGCCTGAAAACCCAGTTTATGGGCCCGGAAGGCGTGGCGAACGTTTCCCTGTCTAACATTGCGGGTGAATCAGCCGAAGGCCTGCTGGTGACCAAACCGAAGAACTACGACCAGGTCCCTGCGAACAAACCTATCGTGGATGCCATCAAGGCGAAGAAACAGGATCCAAGCGGCGCGTTCGTCTGGACCACCTACGCGGCGCTGCAGTCTCTGCAGGCGGGCCTGAACCAGTCAGCCGATCCGGCTGAGATTGCCACCTGGCTGAAAGCGAACACGGTCCAGACCGTCATGGGGCCACTCTCCTGGGACGCGAAGGGCGACCTGAAGGGCTTCGAGTTCGGCGTGTTTGACTGGCATGCGAACGGGACGGCGACAGACGCAAAATAAAACTGGTGCGGGTTGATGCCCTCACCCTAACCCTCTCCCACAGGGAGAGGGGACCGCTCGGTGTTCTCCCTCTCCCCGTGGGAGAGGGCCGGGGTGAGGGCATCAGGCCGCATAAATCAACTCTGGCGCTTCTCCCACCCGCTTTCCTGCGCCGTAAACCCTAACGCCTGCATAAACGCCGCCATCACGCCGCGGTCTTCCACGCCTACGTCAGCCATCCACCATGAGGTCACGCTCGGGTTTTCACGGATCACTTCTTCAATTAAATACTGTCCCACACCGCGACGACGGGTGACGTCACGTACGCGCAGCGAGTCCAGCGCCCCTTCTGTACCGCTCAGGGTTACGCGAACCGCAGCCAGCAGGCGTTCGTTAAAACGCGCGGCATAAATACGGTGGGTCTCATCAACGCGCAGCGACGAAGGGGAATATTCCGGCCAGATTTTGCCCAGGTCGATATGATCCTGGTCGCTAAAGGTCACCAGACGCACGATAGTCAGTTTCATTAGCTACTTGTCCAAATCAGATTGAGTAGGGGCAGTGTACTCAATTTATTCACTCAGCGGCTTCCTCTTTTTATTCTCATTAACCAGGTGATTAGTTTTTTGGCAACGCGATGGGCAGCTTGAAAACACATGGATCGAAAAATAAGCAGAATTTTAACCTGAAGGGTAGTGATTTATTCGGCGCTTTGTACCGTTATTTTATGCTGCAAACTGCACTTTTATTTGTTTATCTCTGCCTGATTTCAGAATATTATGTTTGCTTAATCGCCTGAAAAATAGAGATTTTAGTCTGGTTTTTGACAAAAACCTGCGCTAAACCATTAAAGGCACTGGTAAAAATAGCGTTGTTCATTAAAAGTACAGAATGCTTTTTAACCATAATAAAACAAAATATAAACACGACATCACGAATGGGGATTCACAGATGAAAAGGAACGCGAAGACGTTAATCGCGGGGATGGTCGCACTGTCGATCTCGCATGCCGCTATGGCCGACGACATTAAAGTTGCGGTAGTGGGTGCGATGTCCGGCCCTGTTGCCCAGTGGGGTGACATGGAGTTCAACGGCGCGCGCCAGGCCATTAAAGACATCAACGCTAAGGGCGGCATCAAGGGCGACAAGCTGGTGGGCGTGGAATATGACGACGCCTGCGATCCGAAACAGGCCGTCGCGGTCGCCAACAAAATCGTCAACGACGGTATTCAGTATGTGATCGGCCACCTGTGTTCATCCTCCACTCAGCCTGCGTCTGATATCTACGAAGACGAAGGCATCCTGATGATCACCCCTGGCGCAACGAATCCGGAACTGACCCAGCGCGGCTATCAGCACATCATGCGTACCGCCGGTCTGGACTCCTCGCAGGGTCCCACCGCCGCCAAATACATCCTCGAGACCGTTAAGCCACAGCGCATTGCCATTATTCATGACAAACAGCAGTACGGCGAAGGCCTGGCGCGCTCCGTTCAGGACGGCCTGAAAAAAGGCGGCGCGAACATCGTCTTCTTCGACGGCATTACCGCCGGTGAGAAAGACTTCTCCGCGCTGATCGCCCGTCTGCAAAAAGAGAACATCGACTTCGTTTACTACGGCGGCTACTACCCGGAAATGGGCCAGATGCTGCGCCAGGCGCGCGCCACCGGCCTGAAAACCCAGTTTATGGGGCCAGAGGGCGTGGGCAATGCCTCCCTGTCAAACATCGCGGGGGATTCTGCTGAAGGCATGCTGGTGACGATGCCAAAACGCTATGACCAGGTTCCGGCCAACAAGGCTATCGTGGATGCGCTCAAGGCGCAGAAGAAAGATCCGAGTGGTCCGTACGTCTGGATCACCTATGCGGCCGTACAGTCTCTGGCCACCGCGCTGGAGCGTACCGGCAGCAAAGAGCCGCTGGATCTGGTGAAAGATTTAAAAGCACACGGGGCGAACACCGTGATTGGGCCGCTGAACTGGGATGAGAAAGGCGATCTGAAGGGATTTGAGTTTGGTGTCTTTAAGTGGCACGCCGACGGTTCGTCTTCGGCCGCCAAATAATTATCCCACCGCCCGGCATGACGGGCGGGTATAAAAAGGTTTGCATATGTCCGAGCAGTTTCTCTATTTCCTGCAGCAGATGTTTAACGGCGTTACGCTGGGAAGCACCTACGCGCTGATCGCCATCGGCTATACGATGGTTTACGGCATTATCGGCATGATCAACTTCGCCCACGGCGAGGTGTACATGATCGGTAGCTACGTCTCCTTTATGATCATTGCCGCCCTGATGATGATGGGCATCGACAGCAGCTGGCTGCTGGTCGCCGCCGGGTTTGTCGGCGCGATTGTGATAGCCAGCGCCTACGGCTGGAGCATCGAGCGCGTGGCCTACCGGCCGGTGCGCAGCTCCAAGCGTCTGATTGCGCTGATTTCCGCGATCGGGATGTCGATCTTCCTGCAAAACTACGTCAGCCTGACCGAAGGCTCGCGCGACGTGGCGCTGCCAAGCCTGTTTAACGGCCAGTGGATTGTGGGGGCCAGCGAAAACTTCTCGGCTTCTATCACCACCATGCAGCTGGTTATCTGGGTCGTGACCTTTATTGCGATGCTCGCCCTGACGCTGTTCATCCGCTACTCGCGTATGGGACGCGCCTGCCGCGCGTGCGCAGAAGACCTGAAGATGGCGAGTCTCCTCGGCATCAACACCGACCGCGTGATTGCCCTGACCTTCGTGATTGGCGCAGCGATGGCGGCCGTCGCAGGCGTCCTGCTCGGCCAGTTCTACGGCGTGATCAACCCGTACATCGGCTTTATGGCCGGGATGAAAGCCTTCACCGCCGCGGTTCTGGGCGGTATCGGCAGTATTCCGGGCGCGATGATCGGTGGCCTGATCCTGGGCGTGGCGGAAGCGCTCTCCTCGGCGTACCTGAGCACGGAATATAAAGACGTGGTGTCGTTTGCCCTGCTGATTCTGGTTCTGCTGGTAATGCCTACCGGTATTCTGGGCCGTCCGGAGGTAGAGAAAGTATGAAACCGATGCATTTTGCAATGGCGCTGCTCTCTGCCGCCATGTTCTTCGTGCTGGCGGGCGTCTTTATGGGCGTCCAGTTAGGTCTGGACGGCACGAAGCTGGTGGTGGATACCGCCCCCGACATCCGCTGGCAGTGGGTGTTTATCGGCACCGCCGTGGTGTTCCTGTTCCAGCTGCTGCGTCCGCTGTTCCAGAAGACGCTAAAAAACGTCTCCGGGCCGAAATTCGTCCTGCCGGCAATCGACGGCTCTACCGTTAAGCAGAAGCTGTTCCTCGTGGCGCTGCTGGTGGCCGCCGTGGCGTGGCCGTTTGTGGTGTCTCGTGGCACCGTGGATATCGCCACCCTGACCATGATCTACGTGATTCTCGGCCTCGGTCTGAACGTGGTTGTAGGGCTGTCTGGCCTGCTGGTGCTGGGCTACGGCGGCTTCTACGCCATCGGCGCCTATACCTTCGCGCTGCTCAACCACTATTACGGCCTCGGCTTCTGGACCTGCCTGCCGCTGGCGGGGCTGGTCTCTGCCGCTGCCGGCTTCCTGCTCGGCTTCCCGGTGCTGCGCCTGCGCGGTGACTACCTGGCGATTGTGACCTTAGGCTTCGGCGAAATCGTCCGTATCCTGCTGCTCAACAACACCGAAGTGACCGGCGGCCCGAACGGCATCAGCCAGATCCCGAAACCGACCTTCTTCGGCCTGGAGTTCAGCCGTACCGCCCGCGAAGGCGGCTGGGATACCTTCAGCAACTTCTTTGGCATCAAGTACGACCCGTCCGACCGCGTGATCTGGCTCTATCTGGTGGCGCTGCTGCTGGTGGTGATTACCCTGTTCGTGATTAACCGTTTGCTGCGCATGCCGCTGGGCCGCGCGTGGGAAGCGCTGCGTGAAGATGAGATCGCCTGCCGCTCTCTTGGCCTGAACCCGACCCGCATCAAGCTGACCGCGTTCACCATCAGCGCCGCGTTTGCCGGTTTCGCCGGAACGCTGTTTGCCGCGCGTCAGGGCTTCGTTAGCCCGGAATCGTTCACCTTTGCCGAATCCGCCTTCGTGCTGGCGATTGTGGTGCTCGGCGGGATGGGCTCGCAGTTTGCCGTTATCCTCGCGGCCATCCTGCTGGTGGTCTCGCGCGAGCTGATGCGCGACTTTAACGAATACAGCATGCTGATGCTGGGTGGTTTGATGGTGCTGATGATGATCTGGCGTCCGCAGGGTCTGCTGCCGATGACCCGTCCACAGCTGAAGCTGAAGAACGGGCAAGCGAAAGGAGAGCAGGCATGAGTCAGCCATTATTATCCGTTAACGGTCTGATGATGCGTTTTGGCGGCCTGCTGGCGGTCAACAACGTGAATCTGGATCTGCACAAGAAAGAGATTGTCTCCCTGATTGGCCCGAACGGCGCGGGAAAGACCACGGTCTTTAACTGTCTGACCGGTTTCTACAAGCCGACGGGCGGCACCATCATGCTGCGCGACCAGCACCTGGAAGGGCTGCCGGGCCAGCAGATCGCCCGCATGGGCGTGGTGCGTACCTTCCAGCACGTGCGTCTGTTCCGCGAGATGACGGTGATTGAGAACCTGCTGGTGGCACAACATCAGCAGCTGAAATCCGGGCTGTTCTCCGGCCTGCTGAAAACCCCGGCCTTCCGCCGCGCGCAGGATGAAGCGCTTGACCGCGCCGCCACCTGGCTCGACCGAATTGGCCTGCTGCAGCACGCCAACCGTCAGGCGAGCAACCTGGCCTACGGCGACCAGCGTCGCCTGGAGATTGTGCGCTGCATGGTGACGCAGCCGGAAATCCTGATGCTCGACGAACCGGCGGCAGGGCTCAACCCGAAAGAGACCAAAGAGCTGGACGAGCTGATTGCCGAGCTGCGCGATAGTCACGACACCACCATCCTGCTGATTGAGCACGACATGAAGCTGGTGATGGGCATTTCGGACCGTATCTACGTGGTAAACCAGGGCACGCCGCTGGCAAACGGCACGCCGGAAGAGATCCGCAACAACCCGGACGTGATCCGCGCATACCTTGGTGAGGCATAAGATGGAAAAAGCGATGTTAACGTTCGACAAGGTCAATGCGCACTACGGCAAGATCCAGGCGCTGCACGACGTCAGCCTGCATATCAATCAGGGTGAAATCGTGACCCTGATTGGCGCCAACGGCGCGGGCAAAACCACGCTGCTCGGCACCCTGTGCGGCGACCCGCGCGCTACCAGCGGGCGGATTGTGTTCGATAGCAAAGACATTACCGACTGGCAGACCGCCAGAATCATGCGTGAGGCGGTGGCGATTGTTCCGGAAGGGCGCCGCGTCTTCTCCCGCATGACGGTGGAAGAGAACCTGGCGATGGGCGGGTTCTTCGCCCACCGCGATGAATACCAGACCCGCATCAAGTGGGTATATGAACTCTTCCCGCGCCTGTGGGAGCGCCGCATCCAGCGTGCGGGCACCATGTCCGGCGGCGAGCAGCAGATGCTGGCGATTGGCCGCGCGCTGATGAGCCAGCCGCGCCTGCTGCTGCTGGACGAACCGTCGCTCGGCCTTGCGCCAATCATCATTCAGCAGATCTTCGACACCATTGAGCAGCTGCGTAAAGAGGGGATGACCATCTTCCTCGTCGAGCAGAACGCCAACCAGGCGCTGAAGCTCGCTGACCGCGGCTACGTGCTGGAGAACGGCCGCGTGGTGCTGTCTGACACCGGCGACGCGCTGCTGGCGAACGAAGCGGTGCGGAGCGCGTATTTGGGCGGCTGAGCCGTCTGTATCGCCCGGTGGCGCTACGCTTACCGGGCCTACGGGATCGAGTAGGCCGGGTAAGGCGTAGCCGCCACCCGGCTTTTTTAACCACTACACCCCTTTCACACAACCATCATCCCCCTGACGCCTGGCTGTCACTTATCTGTAAACAAACAGTTATTTTTCTGTAATTCGAGCATGTCATGTTACCTCGCGAGCATAAAACGCGTGATATCGCGCATCCGGCACAATAAGAGAGATGACAATGACATCGTTACGACACACAGCTTTGGGTCTGGCACTGGGTCTGGCTTTTGCGACGAACGCAATGGCTGTCACCACCATTCCGTTCTGGCATTCAATGGAAGGGGAGTTGGGTAAAGAAGTTGACTCCCTGGCGCAGCGTTTCAACGACACCCACCCGGATTACAAAATTGTGCCGGTGTACAAAGGCAACTACGAGCAGAGCCTGAGCGCGGGCATCGCCGCCTTCCGTACCGGCAACGCGCCAGCCTTGTTACAGGTTTATGAAGTGGGCACCGCCACCATGATGGCCTCCAAAGCCATCAAGCCGGTGTATGAAGTGTTCAAAGACGCAGGCATCAACTTCGACGAATCGCAGTTCGTGCCGACCGTCGCGGGTTACTACACGGATTCCAAAACCGGCCACCTGCTGTCCCAGCCGTTTAACAGCTCAACGCCGGTGCTCTACTACAACAAAGACGCCTTCAAAAAAGCCGGTTTAGACCCGGAGCAGCCGCCAAAAACCTGGCAGGACCTGGCGGAGTACACCGCGAAGCTGAAGGCGGCGGGGATGAAGTGCGGCTACGCCAGCGGCTGGCAGGGCTGGATCCAGATTGAAAACTTCAGCGCCTGGCACGGCCTGCCGGTGGCGACCAAAAACAACGGCTTCGACGGCACCGATGCGGTACTGGAGTTCAACAAGCCGGAGCAGGTGAAGCACATCGCGCTGCTTGCCGATCTGAACAAGAAGGGCGATTTCAGCTACTTCGGGCGTAAGGACGAATCCACCGAGAAGTTCTACAACGGCGACTGCGCCATTACCACCGCCTCGTCCGGCTCGCTGGCGGACATCCGTCACTACGCCAAATTCAACTACGGCGTGGGCATGATGCCGTATGACGCTGACGTGAAGGGCGCGCCGCAGAACGCCATCATCGGCGGGGCGAGCCTGTGGGTCATGCAGGGTAAAGACAAGGGCACCTACAAAGGCGTAGCCGAGTTCCTCGACTTCCTGGCCAAGCCTGAACACGCCGCCGAGTGGCACCAGAAGACCGGCTACCTGCCGATCACCAAAGCCGCGTACGACCTGACCCGCGAGCAGGGCTTCTACAGCAAGAACCCAGGGGCGGACATTGCGACGCGCCAGATGCTGAACAAGCCGCCGTTGCCGTTCACCAAGGGCCTGCGTCTGGGCAACATGCCGCAGATCCGCACCATCGTGGATGAAGAGCTGGAAAGCGTGTGGACCGGGAAGAAAACGCCACAGCAGGCGCTGGACTCTGCGGTAGAGCGCGGGAATCAGCTGCTGCGCCGCTTTGAGCAGTCGACCAAATCGTAAAAAAATGCCCGGTGACGCGTAGCGATCCGGGCCTACGACGTGCCCCATGTAGGCCGGGTAAGGCGTAGCCGCCACCCGGCATTGCTCAGGAACCAAATCTCAATGTCATCATCCCGTCCGGTGTTCCGTTCCCGCTGGCTGCCGTATCTGCTGGTCGCGCCGCAGCTGGTCATCACCGTTATTTTCTTTATCTGGCCTGCGGGCGAAGCGCTATGGTACTCGGTACAAAGTGTCGATCCCTTTGGGCTCTCCAGCCAGTTTGTGGGCCTGGATAACTTCGCTGCACTGTGGCACGACAGCTACTACATCGACGCCTTCTGGACGACGATAAAATTCAGCACACTGGTCACCGTCAGCGGCCTTCTGGCCTCGCTGTTTTTCGCCGCGCTGGTGGACTACGTGGTGCGCGGCAGCCGTATTTATCAGACCCTGATGCTGCTGCCTTACGCCGTGGCTCCCGCCGTCGCCGCCGTGCTGTGGATCTTCCTGTTTAACCCGGGGCGCGGGTTAATTACCCATTTCCTGGCCGAACTGGGCTACGACTGGAACCATGCCCAGAACAGCGGTCAGGCGATGTTCCTGGTGGTGTTCGCCTCGGTGTGGAAGCAGATCAGCTACAACTTCCTGTTCTTCTTTGCCGCGCTGCAGTCCATTCCGCGCTCGCTGGTGGAAGCCGCGGCAATTGACGGCGCAGGGCCCATTCGTCGCTTCTTCAGGCTGTCGCTGCCGCTAATCGCCCCGGTGAGTTTCTTCCTGCTGGTGGTTAACCTCGTGTACGCCTTCTTCGACACCTTCCCGGTGATCGACGCGGCGACCGCAGGCGGCCCGGTGCAGGCGACAACGACGCTTATTTATAAGATCTACCGCGAAGGCTTCGCCGGTCTGGATCTCTCTGCATCTGCCGCGCAGTCCGTCGTGCTGATGTTCCTCGTCATCATCCTCACGGTGGTGCAGTTCCGCTATGTCGAAAGTAAGGTGCGCTACCAATGATTGAGAACCGTCGCGGGCTGACGATTTTCAGCCATACCATGCTGATTTTAGGGATTATCGTCATCCTCTTCCCGCTGTACGTGGCGTTTGTCGCCGCCACGCTGGACACCAAAGCGGTGTTCGACACGCCGATGACGCTGATCCCCGGCGGGCATCTTTTCGAGAACATGAAGACCATCTGGACCCAGGGCGTGGGCGCCAACAGCGCGCCGTTCTGGCTGATGATGCTCAACAGCTTCATCATGGCGTTCGGCATAACCGTCGGCAAAATTACGGTGTCGATGCTTTCGGCCTTCGCCATCGTCTGGTTCCGCTTTCCGCTGCGTAACCTCTTCTTCTGGATGATCTTCATTACCCTGATGCTGCCGGTGGAAGTGCGTATCTTCCCGACGGTGGAGGTGATCGCCAACCTCAAGATGCTCGACAGCTACGCGGGCTTAACCCTGCCGCTGATGGCCTCGGCGACCGCCACCTTCCTGTTCCGCCAGTTCTTTATGACCCTGCCGGACGAGCTGATTGAAGCGGCGCGCATCGACGGCGCGTCGCCGATGCGCTTCTTCCGCGACATCGTGCTGCCGCTGTCGAAAACCAACCTTGCGGCGCTGTTTGTGATCACCTTTATCTACGGCTGGAACCAGTACCTGTGGCCGCTGCTGATTATTCAGGACGTCAACCTCGGCACCGCCGTGGCGGGCATCAAAGGCATGATCGCCACCGGCGAAGGCACCACCCTCTGGAACCAGGTGATGGCGGCAATGCTGCTCACCCTTATCCCACCCGTAGTCATTGTTTTAGCCATGCAGCGTGCGTTTGTCCGTGGCCTGGTCGATAGCGAGAAATAAGATGGCAGGTTTAAAACTTCAGGCAGTAACCAAAAGCTGGGATGGCAAAACCCAGGTTATTCAGCCGCTGACGCTCGACGTGGCGGACGGGGAATTCATCGTGATGGTTGGCCCGTCCGGCTGCGGCAAATCCACGCTGCTGCGCATGGTGGCGGGGCTGGAGCGCGTGACGTCCGGAGATATCTGGATTGACCGCCAGCGCGTCACCGAAATGGAGCCGAAAGACAGAGGCATCGCGATGGTGTTCCAGAACTATGCGCTTTATCCGCACATGAGCGTGGAGGAGAACATGGCCTGGGGGCTGAAAATCCGCGGCATGGGCAAAGGCCATATCGACGAGCGCGTGAAAGAGGCGGCGCGCATTCTAGAGCTGGACGGCCTGCTCAAGCGGCGCCCGCGCGAGCTCTCCGGCGGCCAGCGCCAGCGCGTGGCGATGGGGCGCGCCATCGTGCGCGATCCGGCGGTATTCCTGTTCGACGAACCGCTCTCTAACCTCGACGCCAAGCTGCGCGTGCAGATGCGTCTTGAGCTGCAGCAGCTGCACCGTCGTCTGAAAACCACCTCCCTGTACGTGACCCACGATCAGGTCGAAGCCATGACCCTCGCCCAGCGCGTAATGGTGATGAACAAAGGCATCGCCGAGCAGATTGGCACCCCGGTGGAAGTGTACGAAAAACCGGCCACCCGCTTTGTGGCGAGCTTTATCGGCAGCCCGGCAATGAACCTGCTGGAAGGGCGTATCAGCAGCACGGGCACGCATTTTGAGCTGGAAAGCGGGATGGCATTGCCGATCAACTGGTACTATCGTGGCTACGCCGGGCGTAAGATGACGCTCGGTATCCGCCCGGAGCATATCGCTTTAACCTCTCAGGCGGATGGCGGCGTGCCGCTGGTGATGGACACGCTGGAGATGTTGGGTGCAGATAACCTGGCGCACGGGCGCTGGGGCGAGCAAAAAATGGTGGTGCGCCTGCCGCATCAGGAGCGCCCGAAAGCCGGCAGCACGCTGTGGCTGCACCTGCCGGAAAATCACCTGCACTTATTTGACGGTGAAACAGGACAACGAGTATGAGCAACTGGCCTTATCCCCACGTCGTCGCCCACCGGGGCGGCGGTAAGCTGGCGCCGGAGAACACGCTGGCGGCCATCGACATGGGCGCGCGCTACGGTCACACGATGATCGAGTTCGACGCCAAGCTGTCGAAAGACGGCGAAATTTTCCTGCTGCACGACGATAACCTTGAGCGCACCAGCAACGGCTGGGGCGTGGCGGGGGAACTCCCGTGGCACGATCTGCTGAAGGTGGACGCCGGAAGCTGGTACAGCGGCGAATTCAAAGGCGAACCGCTGCCGCTGCTGGCGGACGTGGCGGATCGCTGCCGCCTGCACGGCATGATGGCCAATATCGAAATCAAACCGACCACCGGCACCGGGCCGCTGACGGGCAAAGTGATTGCCCTTGCCGCGCGCGAGCTGTGGGAAGGCATGACGCCGCCGCTGCTCTCCTCGTTTGAAATTGACGCACTGGAAGCGGCACAGGCGGCCGTGCCGGCGCTGCCGCGCGGGCTGCTGCTTGACGAGTGGCGCGAGGACTGGCGCGAGCTGACGACGCGCTTAGCGTGCGTCTCTATCCATCTCAATCACAGGCTGCTGGATGAGGCGCGGGTGAAGATGCTGAAAGACGCGGGTCTGCATATTCTGGTCTACACCGTGAACAAACCCCAGCGTGCAGCCGAACTGCTGCGCTGGGGCGTGGACAGCATCTGTACCGATGCAATTGACCTGATAGGCCCGGACTTTAGTTCTGCGGATTAAGCATACTGCCATTCGACTGCGGCGGCAGCATATGCTGCTGTCCGCTGCCTGACGACGTCATCCCCCCTAACATCCCGCCGTTTTTATTCGGCAGCGGCTGCTCGCGCATCTGCCCCTGCTGCACGCGCTGGGTGTTGGCGTTCATCTGATTTTGCAGGCTTTGCTGCTGCATCTGGGTCTGCGTTTTAAGCTGCTGATTAAGCATCCCTTTCTGCTGCTGTTGCTGGCTCATCATCTCGGTCTGCATGCGCTGCTGGCTCGGGATAACGTAACCCTGCTGGTTTGGGTTGTTCAGGGTGTTGAGTGGCTGTGCGAGCGCGGCAAACGGGATCAGCGCCGCAAGAATCATTAAGCGTTTCATTGTCATTTCCTCCTTTTGAGGTCTCTCTTAAGTTTACCCTGATTTCACCATGACGATGATTTTTTAGGAGTTGTGAACCAGGCTTAAGCGGGGAATATGGATCCCTTCACCTGGAGAACAATAATGATGAAACCAACGTTTTTGCGCTGGGTCGCCATCGCCGCGCTGATGGCCGGCGGCACATTTTGCGTGGCGGCCAACCCGCCAGCGGCGCCTCCGGTCTCTTACGGCGTGGAGGAAGATGTTTTTCATCCCGTGCGGGCAACCCATGGCATGGTGGCGTCAGTGGATGCGCTGGCAACAAAAGTGGGCGTCGATATTCTCAAGCAGGGCGGTAACGCGGTGGATGCAGCGGTCGCCGTCGGCTATGCGCTGGCGGTAACGCATCCGCAGGCGGGTAACCTGGGCGGCGGCGGCTTTATGATGCTGCGCACCAAAGACGGCAAAACGACGGCCATCGACTTCCGCGAGATGGCACCTTCCCAGGCGTCCCGCGATATGTTCCTCGACGACCAGGGTAACCCTGACAGCAAAAAATCCCTGACCTCGCATCTCGCCTCCGGCACGCCGGGTACCGTCGCGGGCTTCTCGCTGGCGCTGGAAAAATACGGCACGATGCCGCTGAACAAGGTGGTGCAGCCTGCCATCAAGCTGGCGCGCGACGGCTTTGTGGTGAACGACGCCCTGGCGGACGATCTCAAGACCTACGGCAGCGAAGTTATTCCCAATCATGAAAACAGCAAGGCCATCTTCTGGAAAGACGGTGAGCCGCTGAAGAAGGGCGACAAGCTGGTGCAGAAGAACCTCGGCAAAAGCCTGGAGCTGATTGCGGAGCACGGTCCGGACGCCTTCTACAAAGGGGCGATTGCCGACCAGATTGCGGAAGAGATGCAGAAAAACGGCGGGCTCATCACCAAAGCGGATCTGGCGGAATACAAGGCGGTGGAGCGTGAGCCGATTAGCGGCACCTATCGCGGCTACGAGGTCTTCTCCATGCCGCCGCCGTCCTCCGGCGGGATCCACATCGTGCAGATCCTCAATATTCTTGAAAACTTCGATATGCACAAGTTCGGCTTCGGCAGCGCGGACGCCATGCAGGTGATGGCGGAAGCGGAAAAACGCGCCTACGCCGACCGTTCGGAATATCTCGGCGATCCGGACTTCGTGAAGGTGCCGTGGCAGGCGCTGACCAATAAGGCGTATGCCAAATCCATTGCGGAACAGATCGACATCAACAAGGCCAAACCGTCGAGCGAGATCCGCCCCGGCAAGCTGGCGCCGTACGAAAGCAACCAGACCACCCACTTCTCGGTGGTGGATAAAGACGGTAACGCGGTGGCGGTGACCTATACGCTCAACACCACCTTCGGCACCGGGATTGTGGCGGGCAACAGCGGCATTCTGCTGAACAACGAGATGGATGACTTCTCCGCTAAGCCTGGGGTGCCGAACGTCTACGGGCTGGTGGGCGGTGACGCCAACGCCGTCGGGCCGAAGAAGCGTCCGCTGTCGTCCATGTCGCCCACCATTGTCGTGAAAGACGGGAAAACCTGGCTGGTAACCGGCAGCCCTGGCGGCAGCCGTATTATCACCACGGTGCTACAAATGGTGGTGAACAGCATCGACTTTGGGATGAACGTCGCCGAAGCGACCAACGCGCCGCGTTTCCATCACCAGTGGCTGCCGGACGAACTGCGCGTCGAGAAGGGCTTTAGCCCGGATACCATCAAGCTGCTGGAGCAGCGCGGTCAAAAGGTGGCGGTGAAAGAGGCGATGGGCAGCACCCAGAGCATTATGGTGGGGCCGGACGGGGCGCTGTTTGGCGCGTCGGATCCGCGTTCGGTGGATGATTTGTCGGCGGGGTATTGATGTATTGCCCGGTGGCGCTGCGCTTACCGGGCCTACAACTGCACGAACGTAGGCCGGGTAAGGCGAAGCCGCCACCCGGCAAATAACTACTTCATCCGCGCCATATAATACGCATCCACATACTCGCCGTTGCGCAGGGCAAATTTCCTGCCGGTGCCTTCGATTTCAAAGCCAAACTTCCGGTACAGCGCCAGTGCAGCAGGGTTATCGGCAAAAACCGTTAACTCGATGCGTTCGATGCGCAGCCAGTTGTCGCACAGGTTGATCATCTCGCGCATGAGCGCGCTCCCGACGCCGCGTCCTTGAGCGTGCGCCGCAACGCTGATACCGAACGTTGCCACATGGCTGCGTCGCGGGCTGGCTTCCACCTGAAGCATCAGATCGCCAACGATTTGCTCATCAATGCAGGCGACCAGCCGTTTTTGTCCGGGTTTTGTAATCAGACGTTCTTGCCAGTACTCAAGGGAAGGATGAGGTAGCTGTAGCGTGTCGTGATACACCCCGGGATGCATGTAGTTCTGGCGTAAGGCTTCGGCATCTTTCGGTTCTGCATGGCGTATCACAATCTCACTCATTCCTTGTTCCTCAGTCAGTTAAATGTCCCTTTCAACATCAATGACTTTAAAATTTGAGTCAACCGCTATTTTTTGCAAAAAAAAGTAGACAAGTGCGAATGAGAATGATTATTATTGCTTTGCATTCAGGAAGACCCCTACGGGAACCTGAAAGCACGACATTGCTCACATTGCTTCCAGTATTACTTTAGCCAGCTTCTAGCTGGCTTTTTTTTTGTTATGGTTAGACTCAGTAACCTTCCAAAAGGACTGAGCTATGACACTACATTGCGCATTTATTGGATTTGGTAAAAGTACGACCCGCTACCACCTGCCGTATGTTCTTAACCGTAAAGACAGCTGGCACGTGGCCCATATCTACCGCCGCCGCGCGAAGCCGGAAGAGCAATCCCCGCAGTATTCCCACATCCATTTCACCAGCGATCTTGATGAAGTGCTTAACGACCCGCAGGTCAAACTGGTTGTCGTCTGCACGCACGCCGACAGCCACTTCGACTACGCGAAACGCGCGCTCGAAGCGGGCAAAAACGTGCTGGTAGAAAAGCCGTTCACCCCAACTATCGCCGAAGCAAAAGAGCTGTTCGCGCTGGCTAAAAGTAAAGGCCTGACCGTTACGCCATATCAGAACCGTCGCTTTGACAGCTGCTTCCTGACGGCGAAAAAGGCGATTGAAAGCGGCAGGCTGGGCGATATCGTGGAAATCGAAAGCCACTTCGATTACTACCGTCCGGTCGCGGAAACTCAGCCCGGCCTGCCGCAGGACGGCTCGTTCTATGGTCTGGGCGTGCACACCATGGACCAGATCATCTCCCTGTTTGGCCGACCGGACCACGTGGCGTATGACATCCGCAGCCTGCGTAATAAAGCCAACCCGGACGACACCTTTGAAGCGCAGCTGTTCTACGGCGACCTGAAAGCCATCGTCAAAACCAGCCATCTGGTGAAAATCGACTACCCAAAATTTATCGTTCACGGTACCAAAGGATCGTTCATTAAGTACGGCATCGACCAGCAGGAGACCAGCCTGAAGGCCAACATCATGCCGGGCGAGCCGGGCTTTGCGGCGGATGATTCCGTGGGCGTCCTGGAGTATGTGAACGATGAGGGCGTAACGGTCAGGGAGGAGCTGAAACCGGAAATTGGCGACTATGGCCGTGTGTACGATGCGCTGTATGAAACCCTCACAGCCGGCGCGCCGAATTACGTCAAGGAATCTGACGTTCTTACTAACCTGGAAATCCTTGAACGGGCCTTCGAGCAGGCTTCTCCTGCCACGATAACCCTCGCGAAATAAGCAAAAACGGCTCCTCTGCGCTTGTTCATAATTTTTGAACAGAGGAGTCAATTTTCACCCTCTATGATCCCAGGCGGTTTGCGTCCACACTTACTCCATCGAAACGAACTGAGGGTGAAACAATGATCTACTTACGCAAAGCAAACGAACGTGGTCACGCGAATCATGGCTGGCTGGACTCATGGCATTCATTCTCGTTTGCCGACTACTACGACCCGAACTTCATGGGCTTCTCCGCACTGCGCGTGATTAACGACGACGTGATTGATGCAGGCCAGGGCTTCGGTACCCACCCGCACAAAGACATGGAAATCCTGACCTACGTGCTGGAAGGGGCGGTTGAGCACCAGGACAGCATGGGCAACAAAGAGCAGGTTCCGGCGGGCGAGTTTCAGATTATGAGCGCGGGTACCGGGGTGCGTCACTCCGAGTACAACCCGAGCAAAACGGAAAAACTGCACCTGTATCAAATCTGGATCATTCCAGAAGAGACTGGCATCACGCCGCGCTACGAGCAGCGCCGCTTCGACGCGAAACAGGGCAAACAGCTGGTGCTGTCACCGGATGCGCGTGAAGGCTCCCTGAAGGTGCATCAGGATATGGAGCTGTACCGCTGGGCGCTGGCGAAAGACGAACAGTCTGTTCATCAGATTGCCGCCAACCGCCGCGTCTGGATCCAGGTCGTGAAAGGTGAAGTGTCCATCAACGGCACCAAAGCAACCACCGCCGATGGTCTGGCCATCTGGGATGAGCAGGCGCTCTCCGTGCACGCCGACAGCGAAAGTGAAATCCTGCTGTTTGACCTGCCGCCGGTATAAATAATTACTCAACCTTCCCTTTAAACGGGGAAGGTTGAGCTTTGTCCGTGATAAACTGAGCAAATCTCTCACTTCAAGATTTCTCAGGACGATGAAAAAGAAACGCCCCGTACTTCAGGATGTCGCCGATCGCGTCGGTGTGACCAAAATGACGGTCAGCCGTTTTTTACGTAACCCGGAGCAGGTTTCCGTGGCGTTGCGTGGCAAGATTGCCGCAGCTCTTGATGAACTGGGTTATATCCCCAACCGCGCACCCGATATTCTCTCCAATGCGACCAGCCGTGCGGTAGGTGTCCTGCTTCCTTCCCTGACCAACCAGGTTTTCGCCGAAGTTCTGCGCGGTATCGAAAGCGTCACCGATGCTTTTGGCTATCAGACCATGCTCGCCCACTACGGGTACAAGCCGGAACTGGAAGAGGAACGTCTTGAATCAATGCTTTCCTGGAACATCGACGGCCTGATTTTAACGGAACGTACCCACACTGCCCGCACGCTCAAAATGATCGAAGTGGCCGGTATTCCGGTGGTGGAGCTGATGGACAGCCAGTCGCCGTGCCTCGACATCGCCGTTGGGTTCGATAACTTCGAAGCGGCGCGCCAGATGACGGCGGCCATCATCGCCCGGGGGCATCGTCATATCGCCTATCTGGGTGCGCGTCTTGATGAACGTACTATCATCAAACAGAAGGGATACGAGCAGGCGATGCTCGACGCGAACTTAACCCCCTACAGCGTGATGGTGGAGCAGTCCTCTTCCTATACGTCGGGTATTGAGCTGATGCGTCAGGCACGACGCGAGTATCCGCAACTGGACGGTATTTTCTGTACCAACGATGACCTTGCGGTCGGCGCGGCGTTTGAGTGTCAGCGTCTGGGGCTTAAGATCCCCGACGATATGGCGATCGCCGGTTTCCACGGCCACGACATCGGCCAGGTGATGGAGCCACGTCTGGCGAGCGTCCTGACCCCGCGTGAACGTATGGGCCGCATTGGCGCAGAACGCCTGCTGGCGCGCATTCGCGGTGAGACGGTTACTCCAAAAATGTTAGATTTAGGTTTCACCTTGTCACCGGGTGGATCTATTTGAACTGACAAATTTGAAGTAGCTCACACTTATTCACTTCGCGCACGTTTGGATATTGCTTCTCTTTTGCCCCGGCAGGACAATGTTACCGATAACTGTTACCCGTAACAATTGACTGAGGGACTCCCTTTGAGCACGACTAATCACGATCACCACGTCTACGTCCTGATGGGCGTTTCCGGTAGCGGGAAATCAGCCGTAGCCAGCGAAGTGGCGCATCAACTCCAGGCTGCGTTCCTTGATGGCGACTTCCTCCATCCGCGCAGCAACATCATGAAAATGGCCTCCGGCGAGCCGCTGAATGACGACGACCGCAAACCGTGGTTGCAGGCGCTGAATGACGCCGCGTTCGCTATGCAGCGTACCAACAAAGTTTCTCTTATCGTCTGCTCTGCGCTGAAAAAAACCTATCGCGACCTGCTGCGCGACGGCAACCCGAACCTCTCTTTCATCTACCTGAAAGGGGATTTCGAGGTGATTGAAAGCCGTCTGAAGGCGCGTAAAGGTCACTTCTTCAAAACCCAGATGCTGGTGACGCAGTTCGAAGCGCTGCAGGAGCCGGGTGAAGATGAGAAAGACGTCTTAGTGGTTGATATCGATCAGTCACTGGAAGGTGTTGTTGCCAGCACCATCGAGGTCATTAATAAAAGGCAGTAAGTTTTGAGTACATTAACGCTAGTTTTGACAGCAGTGGGTTCCGTATTGCTGCTGCTGTTTTTGGTGATGAAGGCGCGCATGCACGCTTTTGTTGCTTTGATGGTGGTTTCTATAGGTGCAGGTCTCTTTTCCGGTATGCCGCTCGACAAGATCGCCGCAACGATGGAAAAAGGGATGGGCGGTACGCTGGGCTTCCTGGCGATTGTGGTCGCCCTTGGCGCGATGTTTGGCAAGATTTTGCACGAGACGGGCGCGGTCGACCAGATTGCCGTCAAGATGCTGAAATCCTTCGGCCACAGCCGCGCGCACTACGCGATTGGTCTGGCTGGCCTGATTTGCGCGCTGCCGCTGTTCTTCGAAGTCGCCGTTGTGCTGCTGATAAGCGTCGCGTTCTCCATGGCGCGCCATACCGGCACTAACCTCGTGAAGCTGGTTATTCCGCTGTTTGCGGGCGTGGCGGCAGCCGCAGCGTTTCTGCTGCCGGGGCCTGCGCCGATGCTGCTGGCCTCCCAGATGCACGCTGACTTTGGTTGGATGATCCTGATTGGCCTGTGCGCGGCGATCCCGGGGATGATTATTGCCGGTCCGCTGTGGGGTAACTTTATCAGCCGTTACGTTGAGCTGCACATTCCGGACGACATTACCGAGCCGCACCTGGGCGAAGGCAAAATGCCGTCCTTCGGCTTCAGCCTGTCGCTGATCCTGCTGCCGCTGGTTCTCGTGGGTCTGAAAACCATCGCCGCGCGCTTTGTGCCGGTGGGTTCCAGCGCCTACGAGTGGTTTGAGTTCATCGGCCACCCGTTCACGGCGATCCTTGTTGCGTGTCTGGTGGCGATTTACGGCCTGGCGATGCGTCAGGGGATGCCGAAAGACCGCGTGATGGAGATCTGCGGTGCCGCGCTGCAGCCCGCGGGTATTATCCTGCTGGTGATTGGTGCTGGCGGCGTGTTCAAGCAGGTCCTGGTGGATTCCGGCGTGGGTCCGGCCCTGGGCGAAGCGCTGACCGGGATGGGCCTGCCGATTGCGGTAACCTGCTTTGTGCTGGCCGCGGCGGTGCGTATCATCCAGGGTTCCGCAACCGTGGCGTGTTTAACCGCCGTGGGTCTGGTGATGCCGGTAATTGAACAGCTGAACTACTCCGGTGCGCAGATGGCCGCGCTGTCTATCTGTATCGCGGGCGGTTCGATTGTGGTCTCTCACGTCAACGACGCGGGCTTCTGGCTGTTCGGTAAATTTACCGGCGCCACCGAAGCGCAAACCCTGAAAACCTGGACGCTGATGGAAACCATCCTCGGCACGACGGGTGCGATTGTCGGGATGATTGCCTTTACGCTGCTGAGCTGAATGCGATGATGTAACAAGGCTTAAAAATAAGGCCCGGTAGCGTTAGCGCTTACCGGGCCTTTCTATTATGCAGAACGCCAGGCCGGGTCAGGTGAAGACACCACCCGGCTTTTTCACATCACTCGCCCTGCGTGGCGCTCTCAATCGTCAAACGCACATCCGAGGTGATCAGTTCTGCCAGCATCTGGTACACCTTCAGCGTCTCTTCCGGCTCGGCATCACCCGTATCGCTGATGAAGCCTTCGTCACGCAGCGTCAGCACCAGGGAGCTGAAGACCGCTTTGTCGAAGAATTCAGGGGCGTTAATGCCGTGCAGAACGGACAGGCGCTGTGCCAGCGTCCGGCTCTCTTTCTCCAGCGTACCGCGGTTGATAGACGGGTTCGCACTCAGCAGCCAGAACGTAATGGCGTAGCGCTGCAGCGTTTCGCGCGCGCCGGCCGCCAGCAGTTGCAGGGTGCGGGAGCGCGACGGATTGATGTGCAGCTCATCGTTTGAGACGGTAATCAGCCCCTGACGACGCAGCTCTTCCGTCAGTTTGTCCAGCTCACCCGCCAGCTCATCTTTGCTCCAGCGGAGGAACAGTTCCGCTTTCAGCATCGGGTAGAGCGTATCAACGTGACGCAATAGCTCCTGACGTGAGATACGGCGATGCTGGGTGATGATGGCCGCCATGAGCGACGGCAGCATCAGCATATGGGTGATGTTGTTGCGGTAGTAGGTCATCAGCACTGCCTGCTCGCGCGGCAGAATGATGATGTCGCCGATCGTATCTTTTTCGACTTCAAACTTGTTCATCTGCAACGCGTGATCGATAAGCTCACTGGCGGTAGCAGAAGGCACGGTTGAATCAACGGAATACGGCACGTTGCGCATCATATCCAGATAGCAATCCAGCTGCTCTGTGAGCTGTTCACGGGTCAGCGAGCGCTGACGCGAAGCCAGAAGCGCCGTACAGCACAGGTTCATGGCGTTAGCCGCACCGGCGTTGTTTATGCGCACCATCAGCTCGGACGCGATGCCGTTGACCGTTGGCGTCAGCCAGGCCGGACGAATTGCTTCGATAGGATCGATGGATTCGCGCCACTCGGGAACGTGATGGTTCAGGTACGTCATCAGCGGCATCGGTTCGCCGAAGTTCACGTAGCCCTGACCGAGATTGCGTAGCTTGCTCAAGCCGCGCAGCATCTGCGGCAGGCTCTCTTTCTCTTTGGTCGCACCGCGCAGCTCTTTGGCGTACGTGCCCACTTCCATCACGTGCTCATAGCCAATGTAGATAGGCACCAGCGTGATGGGACGGGTTCCTCCGCGCAGCATCGCCTGAATGGTCATCGACAGCGTGCCGGTTTTCGGATCGAGCAGACGACCGGTACGGGAGCGACCGCCCTCGACGAAGTACTCCACGGAATAGCCGCGGCTGAACAGCTCGCCCAGATACTCGCGGAACACGGTGGAGTAGAGCTTGTTGCCCTTAAAGGTACGACGGATAAAGAAGGCGCCCAGGCGGCGGAAGATCGGACCTGCTGGCCAGAAATTCAGGTTGATACCGGCTGCAATGTGCGGCGGCACCAGCCCCTGGTGATAGAGCACGTAGGAAAGAAGCAGGTAGTCCATGTGGCTGCGGTGGCAGGGAACATAGACAATCTCATGGCCATCATGCGCCAGCTGACGTACACGTTCGGCGTTATGAACGTTGATGCCCTGGTAGAGACGGTTCCAGGTAAAGCCGAGAATACGATCGGACAGGCGAATCATCTCGTAAGAGAAGTTCGCTGCAATCTCTTCCATCAGCGCAATGGCGTTCTGCTGGGCTTTCTCATGCGATATTTTCTTGCTGCGCGCTTCGTCTTCAACGGCGCGGGCAATCGCTTTGGAGGCCAGCAGCTTGTTGAACAGATCCTGACGCGCCGGGAGACGCGGCCCTACGGCAGCCAGGCGCTGACGCGCGAAGTGCATACGCGCCACGCGCGCCAGTTTTTGCGCGATGATCTTGTCGGTGCCGTGTTCGTCCGCCATTCGACGCAGCGAAACGGAAGGGGAGAAACGCACAAAGCTGTCGCGTCCCAGCCAGGAGACCGCGAAGAACTTCTGGATGCCGTTAAGCATGCGCAGCGGCGGGTTCTCTTCACCTTTTTCACGACCCGGGCGACGACCAAACATCACCGATACCGGCACCATCTGCACATCCAAATCGGGATTGCTGCGATGCAGGTCGAGATAGTCGTGGAACAGCTTGATGGACTCTTCTTTTGGCGTGTAGTAGGTGAACACGCGCGGCCCGCCGTGAATGAACACGTAGCGCGGCAGCAAAGTGCCGTCAACTTCAAGCGGTTCAAGCGGGTCAGGTAAGTCATGCGCCAGACACTGGGCGCGAAGCGTCAGTAAGTCTGCCTTCGAGTTATAAGGCAAAACGTACATAATAGGACGCGACGTATCGAGCCCCAATTCCAGCGCGGGTTCTGCTGGGATAGACTTGCTTTTTACCAGGACGCTTAATGGTAAATTAAGTAATTTGTAGTAAATTCGTGGCCAGCCGGACATAAACGATGTAAAGCCTCTGGTTAATAATGCAATTGCTGCGCAAGGATAACAGAAAGCGCGCAAAATTTCTGTTGTTACCCGTCATACTTCAGGCTGTAGCGAAACGCGCTACAGCTCCTGTTACTGACGCTTTTTTTCATAAAAGGTTCTTTTAATGGCCAATAATACCACTGGGTTAACGCGTATCATCAAAGCCGCCGGCTATTCATGGAAAGGGTTCCGTGCTGCGTGGATCAACGAAGCCGCCTTTCGCCAGGAGGGCGTCGCCGCTATCATCGCGGTGATCATCGCCTGTTTCCTTGATGTTGATGCAATTACCCGCGTACTTCTTATCGGTTCCGTGCTTCTGGTGATGATAGTGGAAATTCTTAATAGCGCTATTGAGGCCGTTGTTGATCGCATTGGTTCAGATTTCCACGAGCTTTCTGGTCGTGCAAAAGACATGGGCTCTGCTGCCGTGTTGCTGGCGATTATCACTGCCGTTATCACCTGGGTCACGCTGCTTTGGTCACATTTCCGATGAGCCTCGAGGAATAATTAAGTCCCTGGTTTTTTGTGCAGTTTTTGGTTCCAAAATCGCCTTTGACTGTATATACTCACAGCATAACTGTATATACACCCAGGGGGCGGAATGAAAGCGTTAACGACCAGGCAGCAAGAGGTGTTTGATCTCATCCGGGATCATATCGGCCAGACGGGTATGCCACCCACGCGTGCGGAAATCGCGCAGCGTCTGGGCTTCCGTTCTCCGAATGCTGCCGAAGAACACCTGAAAGCGCTGGCGCGTAAGGGCGTGATTGAGATTGTTTCAGGCGCGTCACGTGGTATCCGCCTGCTGGTGGAAGAAGAGACGGGCATTCCGCTGGTAGGGCGTGTTGCTGCCGGTGAGCCTTTACTGGCACAGCAGCATATTGAAGGCCACTACCAGGTCGATCCGGCCATGTTCAAACCGAGCGCTGATTTCCTGCTGCGCGTCAGCGGTATGTCGATGAAAGACATCGGCATTCTTGACGGCGATCTGCTTGCGGTGCACAAAACGCAGGATGTGCGTAACGGCCAGGTGGTTGTCGCACGCATTGATGATGAAGTCACCGTCAAGCGTTTGAAAAAACAGGGGAATACCGTCCAGCTACTGCCTGAAAACAACGAGTTCTCCCCGATTGTGGTCGATCTCCGCGAACACAACTTCTCTATCGAAGGACTGGCGGTTGGGGTCATTCGCAACGGCGAATGGCTGTAACCGCTTCCTGACAGGCTATGGCGCCGCTGTAGCCTGCTTCATTCTCGACTCCCGGTATTTTTCATGTCACTGCTGACGGCATCCGATAAGGCATTGTGGCGTCTTGCACTGCCGATGATTTTCTCCAATATTACCGTGCCCTTGCTCGGTCTGGTCGATACTGCCGTTATTGGTCACCTTGATTCGCCTGTTTATCTTGGCGGCGTGGCGATTGGTGCAATGGCAACCAGCTTCCTGTTTATGCTGCTGCTCTTTTTGCGTATGAGCACCACCGGGCTCACGGCACAGGCTTATGGCGCAAAAGATCCGCTGCGTCTGGCGCGCGCGCTGGTGCAGCCGCTGATCCTTGCGCTTGGCGCGGGGTCGTTAATCGTTTTATTACGTGCGCCCCTGATCGACCTTGCGCTCCACGTTGTTGGCGGCAGCGAGGCGGTACTGGCGCAGGCGCGACGTTTCCTTGAAATCCGCTGGCTCAGCGCGCCCGCCTCGCTGGCTAACCTGGTTCTGCTGGGGTGGCTACTGGGCGTTCAGTACGCCCGTGCGCCAGTCATTTTGCTGGTAGTGGGCAACCTTCTCAACATTGTGCTGGATGTCTGGCTGGTAATGGGCCTGCACATGAACGTGCAGGGCGCGGCGCTGGCGACGGCGATTGCCGAGTACGGAACCTTTATTATTGGTCTGTGGATGGTCTGGCGCGTGCTGGCGATGCGCGGCATCTCCCTGGCGCTGCTCAAAACCGCATGGCGCGGCAATATCTGTAAGCTGCTGGCGCTCAATCGTGACATCATGCTGCGCTCGCTGCTGCTACAGCTCTGCTTCGGTGCTCTGACGGTTTTCGGGGCTCGACTGGGGCCAGAAATCGTTGCGGTCAATGCGGTATTGATGACGCTGCTGACCTTTACCGCGTACGCGCTGGACGGTTTTGCCTATGCGGTAGAAGCGCATTCCGGGCAGGCGTACGGTGCGCGCGAAAGCGGGCAGCTTCGGGACGTCTGGCGGGCAGCCTGCCGTCAGTCGGGACTGGTGGCGCTGGCGTTCGGCCTGGTTTACGCCTGCTTTGGTGAGCAGATCGTTGCGTTGCTGACGTCTATCCCTGCGCTGCGCGAGCTGGCAAGTCACTATCTCATCTGGCAAGTCATCTTACCGGTGGTCGGCGTCTGGTGTTATCTGCTGGACGGCATGTTTATTGGTGCGACGCGCGGAGCGGAAATGCGTAACAGCATGGCGGTCGCGGCGGCAGGGTTTGGTCTGACGCTGCTGACGCTTCCCTGGCTGGGTAATCACGGTTTGTGGCTGGCCCTGGCCGTTTTCCTCTCGCTGCGAGGGATATCGTTGGCTTTTATCTGGCACCGCCACTGGCAAAAGAATACCTGGTTTCCCTCGCGCCACGATATATCGTGACGGTTAAAGATTCCGAATATGAAATCAACTGCCGAATCCTTAACTACAATAATTATCACGTCCAGCAGAAAAGAACGTAACGGACGTTACGACCCGACGCTTAACTAAGAGGACACGATGATGAATAAAGACGAAATCGGCGGCAACTGGAAGCAGTTCAAAGGTAAAGCGAAAGAAAAGTGGGGTAAGCTGACTGATGACGATATGACCGTCATTGAAGGTAAACGCGATCAGCTTGTCGGTAAAATTCAGGAACGTTACGGTTACGCGAAAGATCAGGCGGAAAACGAAGTCAAAGACTGGGAAACCCGTAACGACTACCGCTGGTAACGCTGAATAACCCACAGGGCGGCTCTAAGCCGCCTTTTCTTTTACCGTTAACGCGGCTTTTTCTTCACAAGAATTGAGTGGTCGTGCTGACACGCGTCCTGATGACGACAGGCTTCCACTTCCACGCAGGCAGAGCACAGCCCGTGTGCTTCAATCACGTTATGACGCAGGGCAAAACCCATTTTCGCCGCCAGCGTATGCATAATATCTTCCACGCCTTCCGCACCCTCTTCTTTCACCACGCCGCAGCGGTCACAGATAAACATCGCCGATGTGTGGGTGGGCTGATCAAACAGATGGCACAGCACATAGCTGTTGGTGGACTCAACCTTATGCACGAACCCTTGTTCAAGCAGGAAATCCAGGGCGCGATACACCGTCGGTGGCTTCGCCTGCGGCTCGCTTTCACGGAGCAGGTCGAGCAGATCGTAGGCGCTGATAGCACCCTGCTGCAGGCTCATCAGACGTAAGACTTCAAGGCGCTGCGGAGTCAGGCGCACATTGCGTTGGGCGCACAGCTTTTCGGCCTGCGCTAACAGCTCTTTTGTGGACTTATCCATGTAGCACCCCGGATGTTATAGGACGGAAAACCCCCACTTTATCATGTTCTGGTAAAAACACCGAGATCCACCAGTCTGTGCTATACCTGACCCATTACAAACCGGGAAATAAACAATGAAAAGACCTGACTGTATTCGGCACTGGCGCGACGTTGAAGGTGCGGATGATTCGACCTATCCAGATAGCGATGAGCTTTTTTCTATCGGCGCCCCGTTGGCTCGCAGGCTTGGGCTCGGGCGCATTGGTATCCATCATGAGCGTTTACCGCCCGGGCGCAGGACGTCCTATCCGCACGCGGAAAGCGATGAAGAAGAGTTCATTTACGTGCTCGAAGGTTATCCAGAGGCGTGGATTAATGGCTATTTATGGAAACTTGAACCGGGCGACAGCGTGGGGTTTCCTGCCGGAACCGGTATCTGCCACACCTTTATCAACAACACGGAGGAAGAGGTGCGGTTGCTGGTCGTAGGCGAGGCCAACAAGAAGCACAATCGCATCTACTATCCCCTCAATCCGATGTATGCCGCTACCCGTGAGGATCGCTGGGTAGACCACCCACCCCAGTTTTTTGGACCGCATGATGGAAAACCTGGGAAAAAATAATTTCCTCTTCTATAAATATTGAGGGCCGTCACAAAATATAACAGGCCGTAAGGGAGTTTTACTTAGGGATAGAAATAGCGGGTCTTTTACTACTTATTCACAGCAATAGTTCGTTCCTGTTTGGGTGATAACAGACAGGGGTTATTTCATAACAGACTATAACGGGCATACTGTGAAAAAAAATTTTAAATTTTCGGTGGTTAGCATCGCTGTTTCCTTGTTTATGGCAAATCAGGCGGGAGCAGCCAATACCTGGACAGAAGCGCGCAGTGACGCAATGGGTGGAACCGGCGTTGCGGCTGGGAGCTATGGCAGTGCAGTATTGATAAACCCGGCGCTGCTGGCAAAGGCAAAGCCGGATGATGATGTCACGGTTATTCTGCCGTCAATTGGCGCTCAAATTTCGGATAAGGACAATCTGCGCGATAAGATTGATGATATCAGCGACGATGTCAGCAAATATCGCAGCACGCTGGATAATATTAATCTTTTCGATCTCCTCAATCCCGCGAGTCCGGCCTCCCGGAACGTCTCAGCCGCCGCTGGCGATCTTGCTAATCAACTGGATTCTCTCAAAGGAAAAACCGCCAGCGGTAAAGCGGGTGCCGGGATTGCCGTCAGCATTCCTAATGACGTGTTATCCGTAGCATTCGTCGCAAAAGCGAATGCGCGCGCACGCGTGAGTTCTTATATCGATCAGGGTGATATTGAAAAGTTACGCCTGGTTGAAGATGTTCCTGCTGCAGCGCTTCGCATTAATCCGAATGATTTGAAGTCAAAAGGTTTTGGTCGCGCGGCGATCGTGTCGGACTATGGTGTGGCGGTGGCGCGTCAGTTTGATATTAGCGGCGTACCAGTTTCTGTCGGTATCACGCCTAAGCTGCAGAAAACCTGGCTCTATAACTATACGGTCTCCATCTACAACTTCGACAGCGGCGATATCAATAGTAGTCGCTATCGTAATGATGATACCGGCTTTAACGTTGACGCCGGTCTTGCTGCTGACTTTGGTGATAACTGGACCGTTGGTCTAACCGGACAAAATCTCTTTTCCCGGGATATCGACACTAAGAAAGTGGATGGCGTGCGTGATACTTATCAAATCAGTCCTGTAGTGACCGCCGGGGCCGCCTGGCACAACGATCTGGTGACGTTGACCGCCGATGGCGATTTGACGGAAACCAAAGGCTTCAAGAGCGAAGATACGTCGCAGTACGTTGGCGTCGGTGCCGAGGTTACGCCGCTCAGCTGGCTGGCCGTGCGTGCGGGTTATCGCGCGGACGTGAAGGGTAACGACAGCAATGTCTTTACCGGCGGTGTTGGCTTCGCGCCGTTCAGTACCGTTCATGTTGACCTGATGGGTCTGTACGGTGAAGACGAAACCTGGGGCGCAGGGGCCCAGCTGAGTATGACGTTCTAAATACAAAGGGCACCCTTGCTGGTGCCCTTTACACTTATCCGTGTGCTGCTTTAGCCAGCGTATCGTTGATCCATTGATTCACGCTTTTACCTGAAACTTCAGCGGCAATGCTGATCGCTGAATGGACTTCTGGCGAGATGCGCAAACTGATTTTTCCGCTAGCTGGTCGCAGAGGCTCTCGGCCCTGCTCAGCACAATAAGCCAGATAATCATCAACTGCTTCTTCAAACGCTTTACGCAGGGCAGCGACGTTATCAGCATGAAAACCGATAACATCTCTTATGCCAGCAACATGCCCAACGAAGCACAGATCTTCGTCGCTGTAATCTATTTTTGCGGCATAGCCTTTATAAGTCATAGTGTTAATCATGGAGACACCCCTGTTGCGATGAGAAAAGCCATTGCGTCGCGAACCTGATAAACCTTCGCTTCTTTATCCGGATGAGGACGATGAAACGAAGCCACAACTCCATTGATTTCGAATCTTACCCTTGAGCCGTTGCCTTCTGAGGCTTTCGCACCCAATGCGATAAAAAGCGCTTCAATCCTGCGCCATTCGAGAGAGCTGGGCGTTGGCACAGAGAAAATCAACTGCAATGTTTTTTGGTGGCGGGCGTTCAATGTTTTCATAGTTGATAGATTCCATTTTAATTTTCTTCCCCGCCAAAGTTGGAGTAAATGATATCACTTTTTGATATCACATCAAGCCGGATCGTATCCTTTTTGAGCCTGTGCTATAGTAGCGCCCCTTTTCCACCAGATGCTTAAAACTTCGCCATGTCGTCAGAATTACAGACCGCTTTCCCTGCATACCGTTTCTCCATTGCGCCGATGCTCGACTGGACGGACAGACACTGCCGCTATTTCCTGCGCCAGCTCTCCCGCCATACGCTGCTGTACACCGAAATGGTGACCACCGGGGCAATTATTCACGGGAAGGGCGACTATCTGGCCTATAGCGAAGAAGAGCATCCGGTTGCCCTGCAGCTGGGCGGCAGCGATCCGGCCGCGCTGGCGCAGTGCGCGAAGCTGGCAGAAGCGCGCGGCTACGACGAGATCAACCTTAACGTTGGCTGCCCGTCCGACCGCGTGCAAAACGGCATGTTTGGCGCATGTTTGATGGGGAACGCGCAGCTTGTGGCGGACTGCATCAAGGCGATGCGCGATGTGGTCTCCATTCCGGTCACGGTCAAAACCCGTATCGGCATTGACGACCAGGACAGCTACGAATTCCTGTGCGACTTCATCAATACGGTATCCGGGAAAGGCGAGTGCGAGATGTTCATCATCCACGCGCGAAAAGCCTGGCTCTCCGGCCTCAGCCCGAAAGAGAACCGTGAGATCCCGCCGCTGGACTATCCGCGCGTGTATCAGCTGAAGCGTGACTTCCCGCACCTGACGATGTCCATCAACGGCGGCATCAAGTCGCTGGAAGAGGCCAAAGCGCATCTGGCGCATATGGATGGCGTGATGGTCGGGCGCGAGGCGTATCAGAACCCGGGCATTCTGGCGACGGTCGATCGCGAAATTTTTGGCATCGAAGGCGCAGACACCGATCCGGTTGCCGTCGTGCGTGCGATGTACCCTTACATTGAGCGCGAGTTGAGCAATGGCACCTATCTGGGCCATATTACCCGCCATATGCTTGGCCTGTTCCAGGGTATTCCGGGCGCGCGTCAGTGGCGTCGCTACCTGAGCGAGAATGCGCATAAAGCCGGTGCAGATATCGAGGTGCTGGAACATGCGCTGCGACTGGTGGCAGACAAGCGATAACTTTCGCTAAAAGTTCGTCAAATTCACCACGCCCTGCGAACGCTCGCGGGGCGTTTTGCTTTAATAACAACAGGTTAATGCTGGCATGATTCTTGTATTGCTTACTGCATTACTCGGGAACTCGTGGGAGAGCACCATGCTGGAACTACTTTTTGTGATTGGCTTTTTTGTCATGCTGTTAGCGACAGGCGTTTCGCTGCTCGGCATTCTGGCGGCTATCGTGGTGGCGACGGTGGTCATGTTTATCGGTGGACTGTTTGCCCTGACGATAAAACTTTTGCCGTGGCTACTGCTGGCCATTGCGGTCGTGTGGGTGATTCGGGCGATTAAAGCGCCAAAAATGCCCAGTTATCAGCGCAATAACCGCTTCCGTTACTAAGGTATTGAGGGGTTCGTCACATACTTGTAACTTTTCCGGCGGCAGGGCTTAGAACAGAATAGGATTTACTTATCGAATCTGTCACTATGACTGCCGTTAAAGAATTCATCGAGCTGTACCCTACATACAGCCGAACTAAAAAAAGAAAGGGCTTCCCACGGGAAGCCCAATTTCTTTTTAGGGCTCAGGGAATCAACAAACTCGACCCCTGCGTCGCCCGACTCTCCAGCACCTCATGCGCGCGCTGCGCATCGGTCAGCGCGAATTTCTGCGCCTCTGCCACATCCACTTTGATGACGCCGCTGGCGATCAGCGAGAACAGCTCGTTGCTGGCTTCCTCAAGTTCTTCCCGGTTGGTGATGTATCCTTGCAGGGAAGGGCGAGTCACGTACAGAGAACCTTTCTGGTTCAGAATGCCCAGGTTAACGCCGGTTACCGCGCCTGACGCATTCCCGAAGCTTACCATCAGACCGCGACGCTGCAGGCAGTCCAGCGACGCTTCCCAGGTGTCTTTCCCTACCGAGTCATACACCACGCGCACTTTTTTGCCGTTAGTGATCTCTTTCAGCCGTTCAACAATGCTCTCTTCACGGTAGTTAATCACCTGCCAGGCGCCCGCCTGCAGCGCGCGCTGCGCTTTTTGTGCATTTCCTACGGTGCCGATCAGCTTCGCGCCCAGCGCTTTTGCCCACTGACAGGCGATAAGCCCGACGCCACCCGCCGCAGCATGAAACAGGAACTGCTCGTCGGGTTTAATTTCATAGGTTTTGCGCAGCAGGTAGTAAACGGTCAAACCTTTCAGGAACGAGGCCGCCGCCTGCTCAAAGGAGATGGCGTTAGGCAGCAGGGCGGCTTTATCCGCCGGAACGTTGTGGACGGAACTGTAAGCGCCAAGCGCGGACTGCGCATACACCACGCGGTCGCCCTCTTTAATATGCTTAACCGCGCTGCCCACTTTGACGACGACACCGGCTGCCTCGGTGCCCAGGCCGCTTGGCATTGACGGAGGCGGGTAAAGACCGCCGCGAATATAGGTGTCGATGTAGTTTATGCCGATGGCTTTGTTTTCAACCTGCACTTCGTTTTCGCCAGGTGCGGCAGGGGTGAACTCCACCGCTTTCAGTACGTCTGGCCCACCGTGTTTCTGGAATTCAATGCGCGTTGCCATGCTCCCTCCGTAAGAAAAATATGGTAATCTTTCGACCCACTCTTTATCTCGGTAACTCCATTCACTATGGCAGGAAACAAACCCTTCAACAAACAGACTGAACCTCGCGAGCGTGATTTCCAGGTCGCAGGGTTAAAAGTCCCGCCGCACTCGATTGAAGCGGAACAGTCGGTGTTGGGCGGTTTAATGCTGGATAACGAACGCTGGGACGACGTCGCCGAGCGCGTCGTGGCGGAAGATTTCTACACCCGCCCGCACCGCCACATCTTTACCGAAATGGCGCGTCTGCAGGAGTCGGGCAGCCCGATCGACCTGATCACGCTCGCGGAATCGCTGGAGCGTCTTGGTCAACTCGACAGCTGCGGTGGGTTTGCCTATCTGGCGGAGCTGTCAAAAAACACGCCTAGTGCGGCGAACATCAGCGCTTATGCTGATATCGTGCGCGAACGTGCAGTCGTTCGCGAGATGATCTCGGTGGCGAATGAGATCGCCGAAGCCGGTTTTGATCCGCAGGGCCGCACCAGCGAAGACCTGCTCGACCTTGCTGAGTCCCGCGTCTTTAAAATCGCCGAAAGCCGCGCCAATAAAGACGAAGGCCCAAAAAACATCGCCGATGTTCTCGACGCCACCGTTGCCCGTATCGAACAGTTGTTCCAGCAGCCGCACGATGGCGTCACCGGCGTGAACACCGGCTATGACGATTTGAACAAGAAAACCGCCGGCCTGCAGCCGTCGGATTTGATCATCGTCGCCGCGCGTCCGTCGATGGGTAAAACCACATTTGCGATGAACCTCGTCGAAAACGCGGCGATGTTGCAGGATAAGCCGGTGCTGATCTTCAGTCTTGAGATGCCCTCCGAGCAGATTATGATGCGTTCTCTGGCGTCGCTGTCGCGTGTGGATCAGACCCGCATTCGTACCGGCCAGCTCGATGATGAAGACTGGGCGCGCATCTCCGGCACCATGGGCATTCTGCTGGAAAAACGTAACATCTATATTGATGACTCCTCCGGCCTGACGCCGACGGAGGTCCGTTCCCGCGCGCGCCGTATCGCCCGTGAACACGGCGGCATCGGTCTTATCATGATCGACTACCTTCAGCTGATGCGCGTCCCGTCGCTCTCCGACAACCGTACGCTGGAAATTGCAGAGATTTCCCGCTCGCTCAAGGCGTTAGCCAAAGAGCTGCATGTGCCGGTGGTGGCGCTGTCGCAGCTGAACCGCTCCCTGGAACAACGTGCCGACAAGCGTCCGGTCAACTCCGACCTGCGTGAATCCGGCTCCATCGAGCAGGATGCCGACTTAATCATGTTTATCTACCGTGATGAGGTTTATCACGAGAACAGCGACCTGAAAGGGATCGCCGAAATTATTATTGGTAAACAACGTAACGGCCCGATCGGGACGGTGCGTCTGACCTTTAACGGACAGTGGTCGCGTTTCGACAACTATGCCGGTCCTCAATATGATGATGAGTAATTTCTAAGGAATTCAAATGCAAGCGGCAACTGTTGTTATTAACCGCCGCGCTCTGCGACACAACCTGCAACGTCTGCGTGAACTGGCGCCTGCCAGCAAGCTCGTTGCAGTCGTGAAAGCGAACGCTTACGGACACGGTCTTCTGGAGACCGCGCGAACGCTCCCCGATGCCGACGCTTTTGGCGTCGCCCGTCTTGAAGAAGCCCTCCGCCTGCGCGCGGGCGGCATTACTCAACCCATTCTGCTCCTCGAAGGCTTTTTCGAAGCCAGCGATCTGCCGACCATCGCTGACCAGCATCTGCATACGGCGGTACACAACGAAGAACAGCTCGCCGCACTTGAAACCGCCGAGCTGAGCGAGCCGGTGACCGTATGGATGAAGCTCGATACGGGCATGCACCGTCTGGGCGTGCGTCCGGAGAGCGCGGAAGCGTTTTATCAGCGTTTATGCCGGTGTAAAAACGTGCGCCAGCCGGTGAATATTGTTAGCCACTTCGCCCGTGCCGATGAGCCCGAGTGCGGTGCGACCGACCGGCAGCTGGATATCTTTAATACCTTCTGCGAAGGCAAGCCGGGGATGCGCTCGATTGCGGCATCCGGCGGTATTCTGCTGTGGCCGCAGTCGCATTTCGACTGGGCGCGTCCTGGCATCATTCTCTACGGCGTGTCGCCGCTGGAGAACAAACCCTGGGGGCCGGACTTTGGCTTCCAGCCGGTCATGTCGCTGGTCTCTAACCTGATTGCCGTACGTGACCATAAAGCGGGTGAGCCGGTGGGCTACGGCGGCACATGGACCAGCGAGCGTGATACCCGTCTTGGCGTGGTGGCGATGGGCTATGGTGACGGATATCCGCGCGCCGCACCGTCGGGTACGCCGGTTCTGGTCAACGGTCGCGAGGTGAAGGTTGTTGGCCGCGTGGCGATGGACATGATTTGCGTTGATCTGGGGCCTGAAGCCCAGGATAAGCCAGGCGATGATGTGGTGATGTGGGGTGAGGGGCTGCCCGTTGAGCGCATTGCTGAAATCACGAAAGTGAGTGCTTACGAACTTATCACGCGCCTGACGTCAAGGGTAGCGATGAAATACATCGACTAACATTTCATTCCAGGGAAGGATAATGTCCCCTTCAGAAATCGCTGCTTGTCTTGCCTATGCGCTCTCCGTCTGGCTGGCCGCCAGAAACAACATCCATACGTGGTGGATTGGCATCATAGGCTGCGGGCTTTACGCATGGGTCTTTTATTCAGTGCAGCTTTACGCTGACGTTACGCTTCAATTCTTCTTCATTTTCACGAGCATAACCGGTTGGCTGCACTGGCTTAAAGGCAATAGCGGGGACGTATTGCCCGTTCGGCGTACCAGACCGGGGCATTTTTTTATTCTCCTGGCCTGTGCCATGAGCGTGGCGGCGGTGTACGGACTGATATTGCATCTCTACACCAATGCCTGGGCTCCCTGGCTGGACTCCATCATTTTGACATTCAGCGTTCTTGCTCAGTTTATGTTGATGGGGCGACGTCTGGAAAACTGGTACGTCTGGATCGCCGTTAACACGCTGGCGGTACCGCTGTATGCGATGAGGGACCTGCATCTGACCGCCGGGTTATATCTGCTGTTTTGGTTTAATGCATGGCATGGACTGTATCAGTGGCGTAAGGAGATCCGCGCGCAATGAAGCGTTATGCCAGCGGCCTGGTTGTGGGCAAATTCGCACCTTTGCATTCAGGTCATGAAGCGCTTATCAATGCGGCTCTTGAGCAGTGCGAGACGGTCTTTGTCATTAGCTATTCGGTGCCGGAAATACGCGGTTATGAACCTGAAAAACGGCTTCACTGGCTAAAGATGCGCTTCCCGCAATGCCGCCATCTTGTGCTTTCTCCGCAGGTAATGGCGTCGTACGATATTGCTCCGCCCCCACCGAACGACGCTGACGCCGATCTGCATCGTCATTACGTTGCCACGCTATGTGAAGATATTCTGCATTGTCAGCCACGGGCGGTATTTACCGCCGAAGACTACGGTGACGGCTTTGCCGCGGTGTTGAGCCAGCGTTTCAGGCAGCCGGTTACACACATACGTCTTCAGCGTCCACAGGGGCCGGAAGCCCCGTCAGGAACACGCATACGCTCTGATGTTCACCGCTACCGTCAGATGATGTCCCCTGAGGTTTATCGCAGCTTTGTGTTTCGTATCTGCTTATTAGGCGGCGAATCGACGGGCAAAAGCACGCTTTCCCAGGCCCTCTCGCAGACCTTGAACGTTCCGTACGTTGCAGAGTTTGGCCGTGAACACTGGGAGGCGAAGAACGGCATACTGGAGAAGGACGATCTGCTGCATATTGCCCGGGAGCAGGTGCGCAGAGAGGAATTAGCCTGCACCGCTCCTTACCTGGTGTGTGATACCTCGCCTTTAACCACCCTGTTCTATACGCTCGATCGGTTCGGCAGCGCGCCGCAGGAACTCATGGCGTTAGCCGAACGCGACTACGCTCTGGTCGTACTCTGCGGCGATGAATTTCCTTTTGTGCAGGATGGCACCCGGCAAGGCGAGGCGTTTCGCCGTCGACAGCAGGTATGGTATGAAGCTGAGCTAACACAGCGAAAGATCCCCTTTTTGCGCGTGCGGGGTTCTCTGTCTGAGCGCATCGATCAAATTTGCCAACATATCCCGTGGTCGGGCTGATATCGCTCTCGACCTTCTTCCACTTCCGGTTTATTGTTGAAATCCCTGCCTCATCTAATTCCGGAGACTCATCGCGTGTTTCAGAAAGTTGACGCCTATGCCGGCGACCCTATCCTCTCCTTAATGGAGCGTTTCAAAGAAGATCCTCGCAGCGACAAAGTGAACCTGAGCATCGGTTTGTATTACAACGAGGATGGCATTATTCCTCAGTTGAAAGCCGTTGCCGAAGCCGAAGCGCGTCTGAACGCTGCTCCACACGGCGCATCGCTCTATCTGCCGATGGAAGGGTTAAATAGCTACCGCAGCACTATTGCGCCTCTGCTGTTTGGCGCCGATCACGCGGTGCTCGCGCAAAAACGCGTGGCGACCATCCAGACGCTGGGCGGCTCGGGTGCGCTGAAAGTGGGTGCAGACTTCCTGAAAAAATACTTCCCGGATTCAGGCGTGTGGGTCAGTGACCCGACGTGGGAAAACCACGTTGCGATCTTCGAGGGCGCAGGCTTCAAAGTGGCGACCTATCCGTGGTTCGACAGCGAAACCAACGGCGTGCGCGTTGAAGCGCTGCTGGAAAAACTGAACACCCTGCCGGAGCGCAGTATTGTGCTGCTGCATCCGTGCTGCCATAACCCGACCGGTGCGGATCTCACCAATGCCCAGTGGGATGCGGTGATTGAGGTATTGAAGGCGCGTAATCTGATCCCGTTCCTCGACATTGCCTACCAGGGCTTTGGCGCGGGTATGGAAGAAGATGCATACGCCATTCGCGCCGTGGCCAGCGCCGGACTGCCTGTTTTGGTCAGCAACTCCTTCTCTAAAATCTTCTCCCTGTATGGTGAACGCGTTGGCGGTCTGTCCGTGGTGTGTGAAGACGCCGAAGCCGCCGGCCGCGTGCTGGGTCAGCTGAAGGCGACGGTGCGCCGCATCTACTCCAGCCCGCCAAACTTTGGCGCGCAGGTGGTGGCTACGGTTCTGGGTGATGCACAGCTGAAAGCCAACTGGCTTGCCGAAGTGGAATCCATGCGTAAGCGCATACTGTCGATGCGTCAGGAGCTGGTTAACGTCCTGAAAGAGGCCGTGCCGGGACATAACTTCGACTATCTGCTCAAGCAGCGCGGGATGTTCAGCTATACCGGACTGAGTGCGACACAGGTCGATCGCCTGCGCGAAGAGTTCGGCGTCTACCTGATCGCCAGCGGCCGTATGTGCGTGGCGGGTCTGAATGCCAGCAACGTTCATCGCGTGGCGCAGGCGTTTGCAGCTGTGATGTAAGTATTCACTTACTTGCATGCTATATGTAGGCCGGGTAAGGCGCAGCCGCCACCCGGCTTTTTTGTTTGCGCCGGTGCCAATCATTGCCCGGTGGCGCTTCGCTTACCGGGCCTACACGTTTCTTCTGCGCTTTGTGATCGTCTTCTTTTTATTCAGCTTCATAAGCAAAAACTCCTTCCCTTCACCCCCCGCTGGGGTTATGGTCGGATAGTTTTTTGACCATCCGCTCAAATTAAAACGATAACAAACTGAATATTCAGGGGGAAATATGCGCAAGATCACACTGGCGCTCAGCGCCGCCTGCTTATTGTTCTCGCTTAATAGCGCCGTCGTCGCGCGAGCTTCTGCCCCGACGCCGCTTTACACCGGCACCACTGCCGCCATTCTCGCCGAGCAGGCGCCCATTCACTGGGTTTCCGTGGCCCAAATCGAAAACAGCCTGATGGGCCGTGCGCCAATGGCCGTAGGTTTTGACATTGACGATACCGTGCTGTTCTCAAGCCCCGGCTTCTGGCGCGGTAAGAAAACGTATTCACCAGACAGCGAAGCGTATCTGAAGAACCCGGAATTCTGGGAAAAAATGAATAACGGCTGGGACGAATTTAGCATCCCGAAAGAGGTTGCCCGTGCGCTTATTGCCATGCACGTGAAGCGCGGTGACAGCATTTATTTTGTGACCGGCCGCAGTCAGACCAAAACGGAAACCGTCTCTAAAACGCTGCAGGATGATTTCCAGATCCCGGCGGCCAGCATGAATCCGGTAATTTTTGCCGGTGACAAAGAAGGGCAAAACACCAAAACACAGTGGCTGGAAAAGAAAAATATCAAAGTATTCTACGGCGATTCAGATAACGACATTACCGCCGCGCATGACGTGGGTGCCAGAGGGATCAGGGTATTACGGGCCTCTAACTCCACGTATCGACCGCTGCCGATGGCCGGAAAGTTTGGCGAAGAGGTGATCGTCAACTCGGAGTATTAAGTAGCTGGCAGCGAGTTTGGCTCTTTTTTAATCAAATCTCGCTGCTGCGGGTTTTACCTTTCGTCTTCTTGCTGCACACTTAGAAAGATTCATCTTTCATCACGGAGCAGCACATGTGGTACCAACAGACCCTGACCTTAAGCGCTAAACCACGCGGATTTCACCTGGTGACGGATGAAGTCATCGGGCAACTCCGCGACCTGTCGCGCGTCAGAACGGGTTTGCTGCATCTGCTGCTTCAGCACACGTCCGCCTCTCTTACGCTTAATGAAAATTGCGATCCCACCGTCCGGTCCGACATGGAGCACCATTTTCTGAAGAGCGTCCCGGACAACGCGCCTTATGAGCATGACTATGAGGGGGCAGACGACATGCCTTCGCATATTAAATCCTCTCTGCTGGGCGTATCGCTGATGCTGCCGGTACACAACGGGCGGCTGATGTTGGGAACGTGGCAGGGGATCTGGCTGGGAGAGCATCGCATTCACGGTGGTTCGCGTAAAATTATCGCCACGCTACAAGGGGAATAAAGATGACAATTTCGGAGATACTTCAGTACTGCATGAGCAAGCCCGGCGCTGAGCAGAGCGTCCACAGCGACTGGAAAGCCACGCAGATTAAGGTGGGTGATGTGCTGTTTGCGATGGTGAAAGAGGTGGAGGGCCGTCCGGCGGCGTCGCTGAAAACCAGCCCTGAACTGGCGGATTTGCTACGCCAGCAGCATGATGACGTGAGGCCGAGCAAGCACCTCAATAAGGCGCACTGGAGCACCGTCTATCTGGACGGATCGATTCCAGGCTCGCAGATTTACTACCTGGTGGACGCGTCCTATCAGCAGGCGGTTGAGCTGCTGCCGGAAACCACCCGACAGCAACTCTCCGTGTGACAGTTACAGCAACGGTTTAAGGAAGCGCGCGGTGTGCGAGGCTTCGCACTCTGCAACGGTCTCTGGCGTACCGGAGACGAGAATTTCACCGCCGCCGCTGCCGCCTTCCGGGCCGAGATCGACAATCCAGTCCGCGGTTTTAATCACGTCCAGGTTATGTTCGATGACCACGATAGTGTTGCCCTGATCGCGCAGCTGATGCAGAACCTCGAGCAGCTGCTGGATGTCGGCAAAGTGCAGGCCGGTGGTCGGCTCGTCCAGAATGTAGAGCGTCTGGCCGGTGCCGCGTTTTGACAGCTCACGCGCCAGCTTCACGCGCTGCGCTTCACCGCCGGACAGCGTTGTCGCCGACTGCCCCAGACGAATGTAGGTCAGGCCGACGTCCATCAGCGTCTGCAGCTTGCGCGCCAGCGCAGGGACGGCATCAAAGAACTCGCGCGCCTCTTCGATGGTCATATCCAGCACTTCGTGAATGGTCTTGCCCTTGTACTTAATCTCCAGCGTTTCGCGGTTATAGCGTTTGCCTTTGCACTGGTCGCACGGCACGTAGATATCCGGCAGGAAGTGCATCTCAACCTTGATCACGCCATCACCCTGGCACGCTTCGCAGCGGCCGCCGCGCACGTTAAAGCTGAAACGTCCTGGCGTATAGCCGCGCGAACGTGATTCAGGAACGCCAGCAAACAGTTCACGTACGGGCGTAAAGACGCCGGTATAGGTCGCCGGGTTAGAGCGTGGGGTACGGCCAATCGGGCTCTGGTCAATGTCGATAACCTTATCGAAATGTTCCAGCCCCTGAATGTCGCGATACGGTGCAGGCTCGGCCAGCGTCGCGCCGTTCAGCGCCGTCTGCGCAATCGGGAACAGCGTATCGTTGATCAGCGTCGATTTACCGGAACCGGATACGCCGGTGATGCAGGTAAACAGGCCAACCGGCAGCGTCAGGGTGACGTCTTTCAGGTTGTTGCCGCGCGCGCCGGTCAGCTTCAGCACTTTTTCAGGATCTGCCGCGACGCGCTGTTTCGGCACTTCAATCTTGCGCTTGCCGCTCATGAACTGGCCGGTCAGCGACTCGGGCACCGCCATGATGTCCTTCAGCGTGCCTTCCGCGACCACCTGGCCGCCGTGTACGCCAGCGCCTGGGCCAATGTCGATGACGTGGTCAGCCGCGCGGATCGCATCTTCGTCGTGCTCGACCACGATCACCGTGTTGCCGAGGTTGCGCAGGTGGACCAGCGTCCCGAGCAGACGCTCGTTGTCGCGCTGGTGCAGGCCGATAGACGGCTCATCCAGAACGTACATTACGCCGACTAAGCCCGCGCCAATCTGGCTCGCCAGACGGATACGCTGGGCCTCACCGCCGGAGAGCGTTTCCGCCGAACGGGAAAGCGTCAGGTAGTTCAGGCCGACGTTCACCAGGAACTTCAGGCGATCGCCGATCTCTTTCAGCACTTTTTCGGCAATTTTCGCGCGCTGGCCGGAGAGCTTCAGGTTGTTGAAAAAGTCCATCGCGTGGCCGATGCTCATGTCTGAGATGGTCGGCAGCGCGGTGTTTTCAACAAACACGTGGCGAGCCTCGCGGCGCAGACGCGTGCCTTCACAGGTGGCGCAGGAGCGGTTGCTGATGAACTTCGCCAGCTCCTCGCGCACCGCGCTGGATTCTGTCTCTTTGTAGCGGCGCTCCATGTTGTGCAGCACCCCTTCGAACGGGTGGCGACGCACGGAGGTATCGCCGCGATCGTTCATGTACTTGAACTCGATGTTCTCTTTGCCGGATCCGAACAGGATCACTTTGTGCACGTTCGCGCTCAGGCTGGCCCACGGGGCTTCAACGTCGAACTTGTAGTGCTCTGCCAGCGATTTCAGCATCTGGAAGTAGTAGAAGTTACGCTTGTCCCAGCCGCGAATGGCACCGCCCGCCAGCGACAGCTCCGGGTTCTGAATGACGCGGTCCGGGTCGAAATACTGCTGAACGCCCAGGCCGTCACACGTCGGGCAGGCACCCGCCGGGTTGTTAAAGGAGAACAGGCGCGGTTCAAGCTCGCGCATGCTGTAGCCGCAAATCGGGCAGGCAAAGTTGGCGGAAAAGAGCAGCTCTTCCGCTTTTGGGTCATCCATGTCGGAGACCACGGCCGTGCCGCCGGAGAGCTCCAGCGCGGTTTCAAAGGATTCCGCCAGACGCGTGGCGAGATCGTCACGCACCTTAAAGCGGTCAATCACCACTTCGATGGTGTGCTTCTTCTGCAGCTCCAGCTTGGGGGGATCGGACAGGTCACACACTTCGCCGTCAATACGGGCGCGGATATAGCCCTGGCTTGCCAGGTTCTCCAGCGTTTTGGTGTGTTCGCCTTTTCGCTCTTTAATGATCGGCGCCAGCAGCATCAGGCGTTTGCCTTCCGGCTGCGACAGCACGTTATCCACCATCTGGCTTACGGTCTGGGCCGCCAGCGGGACGTCATGGTCCGGGCAGCGCGGCTCGCCCACGCGGGCATACAGCAGACGCAGGTAGTCGTGAATTTCGGTAATGGTACCGACCGTTGAACGCGGGTTATGCGAGGTGGACTTCTGCTCAATAGAGATAGCAGGGGACAACCCTTCAATATGGTCGACATCCGGTTTTTCCATCAGCGACAGGAACTGACGCGCGTACGCAGAGAGTGATTCAACGTAACGACGCTGTCCTTCGGCATACAAAGTGTCGAAAGCCAGTGAGGATTTGCCAGACCCCGAAAGCCCGGTCACGACAATGAGTTTGTCGCGAGGGATTATGAGGTTGATATTCTTGAGATTGTGGGTGCGGGCGCCCCGAACTTCGATCTTATCCATTCACCTTTCCCGGTTGGAACACGGATTGCCTGATTTGTTTGAAGGACAAACGGCTGTCAGAAACGGCTAATTATGACACAATTTGACCTGTTTGAATATACAGTATTGGAATGCATTTTCTGATTGGCTGTGTAACAATGTTCCGTTCGCGCGCGAACTCTGGAAGATGCTACGCAACTATCAAAGTGGCGTCTGGAAATGGTACACTCGCGCGTTTACACTATTAAGAAACGTATTCAGGAGACACGAACATGGCCAGCAGAGGCGTAAACAAGGTGATTCTCGTCGGTAATCTGGGCCAGGACCCGGAAGTACGCTACATGCCGAGTGGTGGCGCAGTTGCCAACATTACGCTGGCTACTTCCGAATCCTGGCGTGATAAAGCGACCGGTGAGATGAAAGAGCAGACCGAATGGCACCGCGTAGTGCTGTTTGGCAAACTGGCAGAAGTGGCCGGTGAGTATCTGCGTAAAGGTTCTCAGGTCTATATCGAAGGCCAGCTGCGTACCCGCAAATGGACCGATCAGTCCGGTGCTGAGAAGTACACCACTGAAGTCGTGGTTAACGTGGGCGGTACCATGCAGATGCTGGGTGGCCGTCAGGGCGGTGGTGCACCAGCAGGTGGCGGTCAGAGCCAGCAGCAGGGCGGTTGGGGTCAGCCTCAGCAGCCGCAGGGCGGCAACCAGTTCAGCGGTGGCGCACAGTCTCGTCCGCAGCAGCAGTCTGCTCCGGCGCCGTCTAACGAACCGCCAATGGATTTCGACGACGACATTCCGTTCTGATTTCCAGGTACTTAAAACAAAAAACCCAGACTATCGTCTGGGTTTTTTTATTCCGTAAGGGATCAGGTAATCACCATCGGCCAGTCTGGCGGCGTGTGGCTCATCGCCTCAACCATCACCACTTTAATATTTTCCCAGACGGCGGCGATATCCAGCAGGGTGATGCCAAGCAGACCCGTTGCAAACCAGCAGGCAGCTCCCAGCCCCAGCAGGGTGCTGATGACAGCAAGACCCGCATAGTCAGATTTACGAAACTGAATGTTCAGCGTGCTGGCTAAAAACATCAGTACCGCACTCAACAAAGGCCAGCGCAGGAGAACCATGCTGGTAGTAATGGTTGCCATAGAACCCATCCTCTACAAAACAGACGAACTGACTGAAACAGTGTTTCTCGTTACAAAATATGTGTGAACTATATCACATTTGTTGATTTATTCGCCAGCATCTGTGCCAGCAAAAAAGAGAATTTTATTCCTTCGGAAAGGCGAGAGTGCAGGCTGGTTCTGCCTTCGGCGCATGAGGGGACGGACCCACAGCGCGGCGGAAACGCCCTTCGGGCAGGTGGGGAGACCGCAAATTCGGTTTTTATAAGAGAGGGTTATTCTCAGGCGATCCTGAAAATATTGAGGCACAGACTGATTATTTATAAATCAACGAACACAATGCCCCAGAGCAAATAGCATAAAACGTCATGATGAAGCTGTACTTTTTTCATGCTGTCAGACGTTTGGCTTAATCAACAATCGCCTGTTGTGTTATCTTCCCACCGCCATTGCGGGCTGGATAATTATTTTCCTTAATTGAAACGGAACGAATACTTATAGTTTAGCTTACGGAAAAATATTATCGTCATAACGAAATTTAAGATTTTTAATACCAAAAGTCAGTTGCTAACTTCGCATGATTCATGCAACGTAATCACCTGTTTAACAAAGCATCCGGCCTTCATTACTACAGGCGTACAACATGCAGGGATATAGGGCGGGAAATGAATCGTAGCGCGCGGCGCAAAATGCTCAGGGTGGTAGGGATCATCATGGTAGTTATGCTGCCGGTGATGCTTGCGCTATGGTTTGCCCAGCTACGAGCCGTGTCTGAAACAAGTGCCCAGCTACGCACATTTGCTGAACTGGCTTTAGACAAAACAGAACTGGTTATTCAACAGGTTGATCTGGCCCGGGACGAGGCTGAAAAATATCGAGGTGAGCTTTGCACGCCGGGACATCGTCAATATATGCTGAACGTTGTTCGTGGCCGCCTGTTTGTCGCCGATTTAATTTACGCTGAAGGTCAGAATTTTCTTTGTTCGACCGTTTTTACACCGGATCACCCTTACGCCATTCCTGTCGCTAATTACACGCGTAAACCTGACGTTGCTATCTATTATTATCGCGATACCCCATTTTATACTGGCTATAAAATGACATATATGCAGCGCGGAAATTATGTGGTGGTCGTCAACCCGCTTTCATACAGCGAAGTCATGTCCGCGGATCATTCTCTCTCATGGGGCGTGTACGACACGGTAACTAATGCTTTCTTTTCCGTCAGCCAGAAAGCCAATGTTTCTTTATTAAATTCGATGATTCGGGATAAGGAATCGGTATTTCAAAAAGATAACCGCTTTTATACGATCGTAACATCCACCAAAAGACCTATTGCGGCCATTGTGTCGACATCGAATAAACGCTTTTATGAAACGCTTTATCACCAGGCGACGTTGACGCTGCCGCTGGGCATGATCTGCAGCATTATTATTTTGCTGGTATGGTCCCGTACCCATCGTGAGCTCAATTCGCCGGGGCGCTTACTGCACCGGGCGCTGAACAAAAGACAGCTTTGCGTACACTATCAGCCGATTATTGATATCAAGAATAACCAGTGCGTGGGCGCGGAGGCGTTGTTACGCTGGCCTGGTTTTAACGGGCAGGTGATGAGCCCGGCTGAGTTTATTCCGCTGGCGGAAAATGAGGGAATGAGCGAGCGGATTACGGACTATGTCGTTGAGGAAGTGTTCAACGATCTGGGCCATTTCCTCGCCGAGCATCCGCATCTCTATATTTCGATTAACCTGTCGGCCACGGATTTCCACTCCTCGCGGCTGATCGCCATGATTTCGGATAAGGCTCACCACTACGCCGTCCGCGCGCAGCAAATCAAAATAGAAGTGACGGAACGCGGTTTTATTGATGTGCCAAAAACCACGCCGGTGATTCAGGCTTTCCGTCAGGCGGGATATGAAGTCGCGATCGATGATTTCGGAACCGGTTATTCGAACCTGCACAACCTCTACTCGCTGAACGTGGATATTCTGAAAATCGATAAATCGTTTATTGATACCTTAACGACCAACAGTACCAGCCACCTGATCGCCGAGCATATTATCGAGATGGCGCAAAGCCTGCGGCTGAAAACCATTGCGGAAGGGGTAGAGACGGCAGAGCAGGTAAGCTGGCTGTTGAAGCGCGGCGTCCAGTTTTGTCAGGGATGGCACTTCGCAAAAGCGATGCCGCCCCAGGAATTTATGACCTGGCAGCAGCAGCCTTTGCACTGAGGGTGATCAATTCAACTGGTGGCGATAGTCGCTCGGCGTGCGGTCAAACTCGCGGCGAAACACGCGGGAAAAGGTTTGTTGCGACACATAGCCAAGATCCATCGCGATATCAAAAATGGGCCGCTGCGTTGAGCGTAGCGCCTGAGCCGCCAGCAGCAGCCTGCGCTGGCGAATGTACTCCCCCAGCGTCTGATGCATGACCGTGCGGAACATTCTCTGTAAATACCATTTCGAATAGCCCGACTTTTTAGCGACCACATCAATGTTCAACGGTTGGTCGATATGTTCATCAATCCATTCAATAAGTGTCTGAATAATCTGCTGATGCGACATAAGGTTGCCCCTCTGTAGATACAACTATCTCGGTTAATTCGTCGTTTTCTCTGCGGGGGAGTATAATTCCTCAAGTTAACTTGAGGTAAAGAGGTTTTATGGAAAAGAGATTGCCGCGAATTAAAGCGCTGTTAACCCCCGGTGAAGTGGCAAAGCGAAGCGGCGTTGCGGTATCGGCGCTCCACTTCTATGAAAGCAAAGGGTTAATCAAGAGTATCCGTAACGGCGGCAACCAGCGTCGCTATACCCGCGACGTGCTCCGCTACGTGGCGATTATCAAAATTGCGCAACGAATCGGAATTCCCCTGGCCACGATCGGCGAGGCGTTTGGCGTGCTGCCGGAAGGTCACACGCTAAGCCCGAAAGAGTGGAAAGAGCTGTCGTCCCAGTGGCGTGAAGAGCTGGACAGGCGTATTCATACGCTGGTCGCCCTGCGTGACGAGCTGGATGGCTGTATCGGCTGCGGCTGCCTGTCGCGTAGCGATTGTCCGTTGCGTAACCCCGGCGACAGGCTGGGCGAGCAGGGGACGGGGGCGCGGCTGCTGGAAGAGGATTGAGTCTGTGCGGCCTGTTTGCCGGGTGGCGGCTGCGCCTTACCCGGCCTACAAAACCGAGAGCGTAGGCCGGGTAAGCAAAACCCCCGCATACATAAAGAACTAAAGCGCCACATAAGGGCGCTTTAGTTTTTCCCGGTCTTTGTCTTTCACTCTATCCCGCTGGTTCACGGGAGGGTTTCCCCCGACGTCAGTACCCCTCGTGTCGAGCTGGTTGGTGAGGTTCCGGATTGTGCTGACACTTTAATTCTATGCAAGACCCGTTTTTTCGCCAGCCTGTCTGACCATTTTTTAGACGAATTTTTTTCGCGGTGTTGTTCAATTTTCTATAGTTAAAAAGTATGAATAACAGGAGAAAACCATGCTCACGGTACACCACCTTAACCAGTCACGCTCGCACCGCGTGATTTGGGCGCTGGAAGAACTCGACCTGCCTTATGAGATCGTTCACTACCAGCGCGAAAAGAACATGCTGGCGCCGGAGGCGCTCAAAAAAGTGCATCCGTTGGGTAAATCACCGGTCATTGAAGACAATGGGCTGATTCTGGCCGAGTCCGGCGCCATTCTGGAGTATCTCCAGGAAACGTACGATCCCGAGTCACGCCTTAAGCCTTTAGATCCGGCGCATAAGGTGCAGTACCGCTTCTGGCTGCATTACGCCGAAGGATCGCTGATGCCGCTGCTGTTAATGAAGCTGGTCTTCAACAGCCTCGGCAAGCCGCCGGTGCCGTTTGGTATCAGAACTCTGGGTAAAGCGCTGGGGCAGGGGGTGCAGAAAGCGTATCTCAACCGTCAGCTGGAAACCCATGCGCGCTTTATTGAGTCACATCTTGCTGAAAACAGCTGGTTTGCCGGGGATTCGCTCAGCATGGCCGACATTCAGATGAGCTTCCCGATTTTTGCCCTGCTGGCGCGCGGCGGTATCGCTAATCTGCCGCATATTCAGGCATGGAAGACAAAGGTTGAGAACAGCCCTGGCTGGCAAAAAACGCTGCAACAGGGTGGCCCGTTATCTATCCCGGGTGAGGATTGAAATGTAAACAAATTGCGCATAGACGATAACGTTTGCGCATACTCTGTTTATTTCTTCAGCGTCATAAGTGAATTTTAGCGAAAAACGAGAAAGTTCAGTTGAAAAGGGCGGGGATTACGCTAGATAATCGTTTGCCTTAATTTGACCACCCGTTTGTAAGCGCGGAGCTAAACGTTTGCTTTTTTTGTGACGCCCTTTCGTCACAAACGCAACACAAGGATTTGACGTCTAGCTGGCAGTGGCGTCTCCACCTCGCTTACGGACTTCCTAAAAAACTCTCAGGGGATGTTTTCTATGTCTACGCCATCTGCGCGTACTGGCGGTTCACTTGACGCCATGTTTAAAATTTCGGCTCGCGGCAGCACCGTGCGCCAGGAGATCGTTGCCGGTTTGACAACGTTTCTGGCGATGGTGTATTCCGTCATCGTTGTGCCGGGCATGCTGGGCAAAGCAGGCTTCCCGCCAGCGGCTGTCTTTGTGGCGACCTGCCTTGTGGCCGGAGTGGGCTCCATCGTGATGGGCCTGTGGGCGAACCTGCCGCTGGCGATTGGTTGCGCTATCTCTCTGACCGCGTTTACCGCATTCAGCCTGGTGCTGGGTCAGCACATCAGCGTACCGGTTGCGCTGGGTGCCGTGTTCCTGATGGGCGTGCTGTTTACCGTGATTTCAGCGACCGGCATCCGTAGCTGGATTTTGCGCAACCTGCCGCAGGGCGTGGCGCACGGTACCGGTATCGGCATCGGCCTGTTCCTGCTGCTGATCGCCGCCAACGGCGTCGGTCTGGTCATCAAGAACCCGCTGGACGGTCTGCCGGTGGCGCTGGGCCACTTCGCCAGCTTCCCTGTGATTATGTCGCTGATCGGCCTGGCGGTGATTATCGGTCTGGAAAAACTGAAAGTCCCGGGCGGCATTCTGCTGACCATTATCGGTGTTTCCGTTGTCGGCCTGATTTTCGATCCAACCGTACACTTCTCCGGTATCTTCGCCATGCCGTCGCTGAGCGATGACAAAGGCAACTCCCTGATTGGCAGCCTGGATATCGTTGGCGCGCTGAACCCGGTGATCCTGCCAAGCGTGCTGGCGCTGGTGATGACCGCCGTGTTTGACGCGACCGGTACCATTCGTGCGGTGGCCGGTCAGGCGAACCTGCTGGATAAAGACGGTCAGATTATTGATGGCGGCAAAGCGCTGACCACTGACTCCCTGAGCAGCGTCTTCTCTGGCCTGGTGGGCGCGGCGCCTGCGGCGGTGTATATCGAATCCGCAGCGGGTACGGCGGCAGGTGGTAAAACCGGCCTGACGGCGATCACCGTCGGCGTGCTGTTCATGCTGATCCTGTTCCTCTCTCCGCTCTCCTATCTGGTTCCGGCGTATGCGACCGCACCGGCGCTGATGTACGTTGGCCTGCTGATGCTGAGCAACGTGGCGAAAATCGACTTTGCGGATTTCGTGGACGCGATGTCTGGCCTGATTACCGCGGTCTTCATCGTGCTGACCTGTAACATCGTGACCGGCATTATGATCGGCTTCGCGTCGCTGGTGATTGGTCGTCTGGTTTCCGGTGAATGGCGCAAGCTGAATATCGGCACCGTGATTATCGCCGTTGCGCTGGTGGCGTTCTACGCGGGCGGCTGGGCAATCTAAGTTGTCCTTTGATGCGAAAACGGGTGGCTCAGGCCGCCCGTTTTTATTTTCAGGACTCATCCTGTTGCCTTTTGCGTTACTCTGGAGAAGATAGAATAAAAGGCACGACGCCTTCCGGAGTACATAAGCAACACAGCAAACAGGGAACGCATGGAAATCTTCTTCACAATACTCATCATGACCCTTGTGGTCTCACTATCCGGGGTGGTTACACGCGTACTGCCCTTTCAGGTCCCCCTGCCATTAATGCAAATTGCCATCGGCGCGCTGCTGGCGTGGCCGACGTTTGGCCTGCACGTGGAATTTGACCCCGAACTGTTCCTCGTGCTGTTTATCCCGCCGCTGCTGTTTGCCGATGGCTGGAAAACGCCCACGCGCGAATTCCTTGAGCACGGGCGCGAGATCTTCGGCCTGGCGCTGGCGCTGGTGGTGGTCACCGTGGTCGGGATTGGTTTTCTGATCTACTGGGCGGTACCGGGTATTCCATTAATACCGGCTTTTGCGCTGGCCGCCGTGCTGTCGCCAACCGATGCCGTGGCGCTGTCCGGCATCGTGGGTGAAGGCCGAATTCCGAAGAAAATCATGGGGATTTTACAGGGTGAGGCGCTGATGAATGACGCCTCCGGCCTGGTCGCCCTGAAGTTTGCCGTGGCCGTTGCGATGGGCACGATGGTCTTTACCGTCGGCGGCGCGACGCTGGAGTTCTTCAAGGTGGCGATTGGCGGTATTCTCGCAGGCTTCGTGGTGAGCTGGCTGTACGGCCGCTCATTGCGCTTCCTCAGCCGCTGGGGCGGCGATGAACCCGCTACGCAGATCGTACTGCTGTTCCTGCTGCCGTTTGCCTCTTATCTGATTGCCGAGCATATCGGCGTGTCGGGCATTCTGGCAGCGGTTGCGGCAGGGATGACCATCACCCGTTCCGGCGTAATGCGCCGCGCGCCGCTGGCCATGCGTCTGCGTGCCAACAGCACCTGGGCCATGCTGGAATTTGTCTTTAACGGCATGGTGTTCCTGCTGTTGGGCCTGCAGCTGCCGGGCATTCTGGAATCCTCGCTGGTGGCGGCCGAAGCCGACCCGAACGTTGAGGTCTGGATGCTGTTTACCGACATCGTGCTGATCTACCTGGCGCTGATGCTGGTGCGTTTCGGCTGGCTGTGGACGATGAAAAACTTCAGCGCACGTTTCCTGAAGAAAAAGCCGATGGAGTTCGGCTCGTGGACAACGCGTGAACTGCTGATCGCCTCCTTTGCCGGCGTACGCGGGGCGATCACCCTTGCCGGTGTACTCTCCATTCCGCTGCTGCTGCCGACGGGCGACGTCTTCCCGGCGCGCTACGAGCTGGTCTTCCTGGCGGCGGGCGTGATTCTGTTCTCACTGTTTGTCGGCGTGATTATGCTGCCGATTTTACTCCAGCATATTGATGCCGGTGATTCGACCCAGCAGCATAAAGAAGAGCGTATTGCCCGGGCGGCTACCGCCGAAGTGGCAATTGTCGCGATTCAGAAAATGGAAGAGCGTCTGGCTGCGGATGCGGAAGAAAACATCGATAACCAGCTGCTTACGGAAGTGAGTTCCCGCGTGATTGGTAACCTGCGCCGCCGCGCGGACGGGCGTAACGACGTGGAAAGCTCGCTGCAGGAGGAGAACCTGGAGCGCCGGTTCCGCCTGGCGGCGCTGCGCTCCGAGCGTGCCGAGCTGTATCACCTGCGCGCCACGCGGCAGATCAGCAACGAAACGCTGCAAAAGCTGCTGCACGATCTGGACCTGCTGGAAGCGTTGTTGATAGAGAATCAGTAGCGCTGTTTTGCCCGGTGGCGCTGCGCTTACCGGGCCTACGTGCTCGATCGGTTCCCTCTCCCTGTGGGAGAGGGTTAGGGTGAGGGCACCCAAAACCCCTCACAACACTGCAGCCACGCCTGCGCGCTGTGCGATAAATACACCCCTTCACGCCAGATCATCCCCAGCTGCCAGTGCAGGTCGCTCTCCAGCGGGATCCAGCGCAGCGTGTTTTTATCCAGACGCTCGCAAATCGGCTGCGGCAGAATGGCAATCCCCACGCCTGCCTGCACCATCGCCGCCAGGAAATCCCACTGTCCGCTGCGCACCGCAATGCGCGGCTTGACGTTATGGTGGTTAAACAGCGTCATCAGCTGGCGGCTGAGGGCGAAGTCTTCGTTGTAGATCAGCAGAGGGTGCTCGCCGAGCAGTTCAGGCCTCACCGAGTCTCTCTTCAGCCAGTCGCCGGAGCGGGGAACCAGCACGCATAGCGGGTGGCTAAAGAGCGGAAGCGTTGCCAGACCGCTCTCTTCCTCAACGGGAAGGGCGGTCATGGCGACATCTAGCTCGCCGTTGGTGACGGCCTGCTGGACGGTTAACCCACCAAACTCCGAAATCTTCAGCTCAACGCCGGGATAGCGCTGGCGAAACAGGCTAATCGGCCCGGCCATCATCATCCCCACCATTGGCGGAATGCCGAGGCGAAGCACCCCTTTCGTCAGATGATTAATATCGCCCAGCTCCGCTTCCAGCTGGCGGAACTCCGCCAGAATCGCCAGCCCGCGTTCGAACACCACGCGTCCGGTGTCGGTCAGCAACAGCCTGCGCCCGTCGCGGATCAGCAGGGTACAGTTCAGTTCATCTTCGAGGTTTTTCAGCATCTTGCTGATGGTGGGCTGGGTAACAAACAACTTCTCCGCTGCGCGGGTAAAACTTTGCTGACGAACCACTTCGACAAAATAGCGCAGCGTTCTTATGTCCATGATTATTCCTCGAAACTATACCTTTGATGATTTTAATTCATTTCAGTCCACACCGTGCGGTCTCTATACTGGCGCCTCGTCTCATTTTTGAGGAAACCCTCCATGGCCGTGGCGTTAAGCCGTGTTACGCCTGCCGTTGTGCAACGACTCCAGGTCCCGGTTCAGGTACTGCTCTATGCGGGACTGTTTGTTTTCGCGGAATATCTTGTCGGCTGGCTGCATCTGCCGCTGCCTGCCAACCTTGTCGGGATGCTGCTGATGCTGACGCTTATTCTGTGTCGCGTGATCCCCCTTAACTGGGTGCGCGCCGGGGCGCGCTGGCTGCTGGCGGAGATGCTGCTGTTCTTCGTCCCTGCCGTGGTGGCGGTGGTGAACTACGCGCAGCTGCTGATGGTCGACGGCTGGCGAATCTTTGCCGTTATCGCGCTGAGTACGCTGATGGTGCTGGGGGCGACCGCCTGGGTGGTGGATAAAGTGTATCGCTTTGAAATCAGCAGGCATAAACATGACTAACTTTCAGGTTAGCGTGCTGTGCCTGGTTGCCACGCTAATTATCTACTTTGCCAACAAGCGGTTGTATCGTCGCTTTCACGCCCTGCCGCTGATGCCGCTGGTCTTCACGCCGATCCTGCTGGTGATGATGCTGGTCTTCGGCCATATCTCCTGGCAAAACTACATTGGTGAATCCCACTGGCTGCTATGGCTGCTCGGCCCGGCGACCATCGCCTTTGCCGTCCCCGTTTACGACAACCTGGCGATTATCAAACGCCACTGGATGTCGCTCAGCGCGGGCGTGCTCACCGCAACGGTAGTGGCGGTCTGTAGCTCGGTCTGGCTGGCGCGGCTGTTTACGCTGCCCGATGAAATTCAGCGCAGCCTGGCCGTGCGTTCGGTAACCACGCCGTTTGCGCTGGCGGCGGCTAAACCGCTCGGCGGGCAGCCGGATCTGGTAGCGCTGTTTGTTGTCGTGACGGGCGTGTTCGGTATGGCGGTCGGCGATATGCTATTCCTGCGCTTGTCGATCCGTGAAGGGATGGCAAAAGGGGCAGGGTTTGGCGCGGCGTCGCACGGGGCGGGCACGGCACGTTCGTATGAGCTGGGTCAGCAGGAGGGCGTTGTCGCGAGCCTGGTGATGATGCTTTCGGGCGTGGTAATGGTGCTGATTGCGCCGCTGGTGGCGTGGGTGATGTTTTAATTTCCCCGGCCAGTGCGGCCGGGGAGGTCAGTCGATTAATGTGCACGACCCTGATCGATGCCTAATCCCGTTTGAGAGCGGATAAACTGGGCGCGGAATTTCTCACGCTCCAGGTTACCCTCCGGCGAGTTGTCGGTGGCCGAGAAGAACCAGATACCGATGAACGCCACGGCGATAGAGAACAGCGCCGGGTATTCATACGGGAAGATAGCGCTTGCGTGACCGAGGATCTGCACCCAGATGGTTGGGCCCAGAATCATCAGGATCACCGCCGTTAGCAGCCCCAGCCAGCCGCCAATCATTGCGCCACGGGTGGTCAGTTTTGACCAGTACATGGAGAGCAGGATGATCGGGAAGTTACAGCTTGCGGCAATCGAGAAGGCCAGCCCCACCATAAAGGCGATGTTCTGCTTCTCGAACAGAATGCCTAACAGAATCGCCACTACGCCCAGCACCAGCACGGTGATTTTCGAGACCTTCAGCTCGTCGCGCTCGCTCGCGCCTTTGCGGATGACGTTGGCGTAGAGGTCATGCGACACCGCAGACGCGCCGGCCAGCGTCAGCCCTGCAACCACCGCCAGAATGGTGGCGAAGGCCACGGCGGAGATAAAGCCGAGGAACAGGTTACCGCCTACCGCGTCGGCCAGGTGCACCGCCGCCATGTTGTTACCGCCAATCAGCGCGCCCGCCGCGTCTTTAAACGCCGGGTTCGCCCCCACCAGCATGATCGCGCCAAAGCCGATGATAAAGGTCAGGATATAGAAGTAACCCATGAAACCGGTGGCGTAGAAGACGCTCTTGCGCGCTTCACGCGCATCGCTCACGGTAAAGAAGCGCATCAGGATATGCGGCAGACCCGCAGTACCGAACATCAGTCCTAGACCCAGTGAGAGCGCGGATATCGGGTCTTTCACCAGCCCGCCCGGGCTCATGATCGCTTCTCCTTTCGGGTGGACCGCCATCGCTTCGGTGAACAGGTTATTGAAGCTGAAGCCGACGTGCTTCATCACCATAAAGGCCATAAAGCTGGCGCCGAACAGCAGCAGAACCGCTTTGATGATCTGCACCCAGGTGGTCGCCAGCATGCCGCCGAACAGCACGTACATCACCATCAGTACGCCAACCAGCACCACCGCGATGTGGTAGTTCAGGCCGAAAAGCAGTTCGATCAATTTACCCGCGCCCACCATCTGCGCAATCAGATACAGCGCCACCACCACCAGCGAGCCGCAGGCGGAGAGGGTACGAATCGGCCCCTGCTTCAGACGGTACGAGGCCACGTCAGCGAAGGTATAGCGGCCCAGGTTACGCAGGCGCTCGGCAATCAGGAACAGGATGATCGGCCAGCCGACGAGGAAGCCGAGAGAGTAGATCAGACCGTCATAGCCGGAGGTGTAGACCAGCGCGGAGATCCCGAGGAAGGAGGCCGCCGACATAAAGTCACCCGCAATCGCCAGCCCGTTCTGGAAGCCGGTAATGTTGCCGCCTGCGGTGTAGTAATCATTACGGGAGCGCACGCGTTTCGACGCCCAGTAGGTGATATAGAGCGTCAGCAGGACGAAAATAAGGAACATAATAATCGCCTGCCAGTTGGTTGGCTGGCGCTGGACCTCGCCGGTAATGGCATCCGCCGCGTGGGCGGCAAAGGGAAGTGTGGCGGCGAGCGCCGTCAGAACTCGCTTCATGATGCTTTTACCTCGCGCAGGACTTCTCTGTTAAGACGATCGAATTCACCGTTCGCGCGCCAGACGTAGACGCCGGTCAGCAGGAATGAAATCACAATCACGCCAATGCCAATCGGAATGCCGCGCGTCACGCTGGTCCCCTCGTGCAGCGGGGTGCCCAGCCAGTGCGGGGCAAAGGCGATCAGCAGAATAAAGCCGACGTAGATAACCAGCATGATGATGGAAAGGATGAAGGCAAACCGTTGCCGCTTATCGACGAGCTCCCTGTAGTGCGCACTATTCTCTATCTGCTGACAAATATCGTTATTCATCACAGAGTCTCCAAAGGTAAGGTTGGTTTGTTTTTAGTCCCCTCTCCCTGATGGGGAGAGGGTAAGGGTGAGGGGAGGAAGGTGCGGTCTGATGCCCTCACCCCGGCCCTCTCCCACGGGGAGAGGGAGAAAACGCTAGGAAGGCATCGCGATGGCCTGCTTCTCTTCGAGCAGTTTTTCCACCACGCCAGGATCCGCGAGCGTTGAGGTATCGCCGAGGTTGCTGGTGTCTCCTGCCGCGATTTTGCGCAAGATACGACGCATAATTTTGCCGGAGCGGGTTTTCGGCAGCGAGTCGGTCCAGTGCAGCACGTCCGGCGTCGCCAGCGGGCCAATCTCTTTGCGGACCCAGTTGCGCACTTCGGTATACAGCTCTGGCGACGGCTCTTCGCCGTGGTTCAGGGTGACGTAGGCGTAAATCGCCTGGCCTTTGATGTTGTGCGGAATACCGACAACGGCGGCTTCGGCAATTTTCGGATGCGACACCAGCGCCGATTCAATCTCAGCGGTGCCCAGACGGTGGCCGGAGACGTTCAGCACGTCGTCCACGCGCCCGGTTATCCAGTAATAGCCGTCTTCGTCACGACGCGCGCCGTCGCCGCTGAAGTACATGTTTTTAAAGGTCGAGAAGTAGGTCTGCTCGAAGCGATCGTGATCGCCGAAAAGGGTACGCGCCTGACCCGGCCAGGAGTCTGTGATCACCAGGTTGCCTTCGGTGGCGCCTTCCAGCGGGCTGCCTTCGTTATCCACCAGCGCAGGCTGCACGCCGAAGAATGGACGGGTTGCGGAACCGGCCTTCAGCTGCGTTGCGCCCGGCATCGGGGTGATCATGAAGCCGCCGGTTTCGGTCTGCCACCAGGTGTCCATCACCGGGCATTTCTCGTTGCCGATTTTCTTCCAGTACCACTCCCAGGCTTCCGGGTTGATTGGCTCACCCACGGAACCGAGGATGCGCAATGAAGAACGGTCCGTGCCTTCGATGGCTTTATCGCCTTCCGCCATTAATGCGCGGATCGCCGTTGGCGCGGTGTAGAGAATGTTGACCTGGTGTTTGTCGACCACCTGACACATGCGCGCCGGGGTCGGCCAGTTTGGTACGCCCTCAAACATCAGCGTTGTTGCGCCACAGGCCAGCGGGCCGTACAGCAGGTAGCTGTGTCCGGTGACCCAGCCCACGTCGGCGGTACACCAGTAGATGTCGCCCGGATGGTAGTCGAAGACGTATTTGAAGGTGGTGGCCGCATAGACCAGGTAGCCGCCGGTGGTGTGCAGCACGCCTTTCGGCTTACCGGTGGAGCCGGAGGTATAAAGAATGAACAGCGGATCTTCTGCGTTCATCTCTTCCGGCTGATGCTGGTCGCTCGCTTTTTCAATCAGGTCGCTCCACCACAGGTCGCGCCCTTCGTTCCAGTCGATTTTTCCGCCGGTACGCTTCAGGACGATGACGTTACTGACCGTTTTGACGTTCGGGTTTTTCAGCGCTTCGTCGACGTTTTTCTTCAGCGGGATACCGCGTCCGGCGCGCACGCCTTCATCGGCGGTGATCACCAGTTTTGAACTTGAATCGACAATACGACCCGCAACCGCTTCTGGCGAGAACCCGCCGAAAATCACCGAGTGAATCGCGCCGATACGCGCGCAGGCCAGCATGGCCACCGCCGCTTCCGGCACCATCGGCATATAGATAGCGACCACATCGCCTTTTTTAATGCCTTTTTCCAGCAGGACGTTGGCGAAGCGGCACACGTCGCGGTGCAGCTCTTTATAGGTAATGTGTTTGCTCTGGGAGGCATCATCGCCTTCCCAGATAATGGCCGTCTCGTTCCCGCGCTCGGCAAGGTGACGGTCAAGGCAGTTCGCCGCCAGGTTCAGGGTGCCATCTTCATACCATTTAATGGAGACATTGCCGGGCGCAAAGGAGGTGTTCTTCACCTTCTGATAAGGTTTGATCCAGTCAAGAATATGGCCCTGTTCGCCCCAGAAGGTGTCCGGAGCGGTGATAGATTGCTGATATTTCTCGTGGTACTGCTCCGGGGTGATCAGGCAACGGTCCGCAATATTTGCGGGAATGTCATGTTTGTGGATTTGGCTCATGGCTTTTTTTCTCCTTGTAAGATGTTAATAATATGTCGCAAAAACGTTAATTGTAGGGGCTTTACAAGCTTTGTTTAGTATTTGGGCTACAGATCACGCATTGTTTGAAGAGTATGAAAAATGAGCGAATGAAACTTTGAAGGAAAATAATTTATGCTGACGATTATTCACATTTATGTTTAAAAAAGCTTTTTTATAACAAAAGGTTATTTATCAGAATTAGAACAAACTCCCGTCATCGTCGCTTTTGTGAGTGAAATGCGTCGTTCTTTAAGGCTTGCGCAACAGGTCGCGCAAATGATACTCATACGCCGCGTTAAAAAATCCCATAAACCAACGCAACACAATTCATACCCTTTCAGTATGTCTCCATATTCATGCAGTTTGAGTGAATAAGGCGCTTCATTGAGGAAGTCAGTTTTTATGAAAAACGTTAAAGTCAGCCTTGCCTGGCAGATCTTAATCGCCCTTGTGCTGGGCATCTTGCTGGGCAGTTACCTCCACTATCACAGCGACAGCCGCGAATGGCTGATTGCGAACCTGCTTTCACCGGCAGGGGATATCTTTATTCATCTGATCAAGATGATTGTGGTACCGATTGTGATCTCGACGCTGGTGGTCGGTATTGCGGGCGTCGGCGATGCGAAGCAGTTAGGCCGTATTGGTGCGAAAACCATTATCTATTTCGAAGTGATCACTACGGTTGCGATTATCCTCGGTATCACGCTGGCGAACGTGTTCCAGCCGGGTTCCGGGATTGATATGTCGCAGCTGGCAACGGTGGATATTTCGAAATACCAAAGTACGACCGCTGACGTGCAGAGCCACGCGCATGGCCTGATGGGCACTATCCTGTCGCTGGTGCCGACCAACATCGTGGCGTCGATGGCGAAGGGCGAGATGCTGCCTATCATCTTCTTCTCGGTGCTGTTTGGTCTGGGACTCTCTTCTCTGCCAGCGACGCATCGCGAACCGCTGGTGACCGTGTTCCGCTCTATCTCCGAAACCATGTTTAAAGTGACCCACATGGTGATGCGTTACGCGCCGGTAGGGGTGTTTGCGCTTATCGCCGTCACCGTGGCGAACTTCGGTTTTGCTTCCCTGTGGCCGCTGGCGAAGCTGGTGCTCCTGGTGCACTTCGCCATTCTGTTCTTCGCGCTGGTGGTGCTGGGGATCGTGGCGCGCCTGTGCGGGCTGAGCATCTGGATCCTGATTCGTATCCTGAAAGATGAACTGATTCTGGCGTACTCCACGGCAAGTTCTGAAAGCGTGCTGCCGCGTATCATTGAAAAGATGGAAGCCTACGGCGCGCCTGCCTCTATTACCAGCTTCGTGGTACCGACCGGCTACTCCTTTAACCTGGATGGTTCGACGCTGTACCAGAGTATCGCCGCTATCTTTATTGCGCAGCTGTACGGCATTGACCTGTCTCTGTGGCAGGAGATCGTGCTGGTGCTGACGCTGATGGTGACGTCCAAAGGTATTGCAGGCGTTCCGGGCGTCTCCTTCGTGGTGCTGCTGGCGACGCTCGGCAGCGTCGGTATTCCGCTCGAAGGTCTGGCATTTATCGCCGGCGTGGACCGTATCCTCGACATGGCGCGTACGGCGCTTAACGTGGTGGGGAATGCCCTGGCGGTGCTGGTTATCGCCAAGTGGGAACACAAATTCGACCGCAAAAAAGCGCTGGCGTATGAACGCGAGGTGCTGGGTCGCTTTGATAAGACGGCTGACCAGTAACATCCTAAGCCCGGTGGCGCTGCGCTTACCGGGCCTACGGGTTTTGTAGGCCGGGTAAGGCGAAGCCGCCACCCGGCACTTTACTCCCCGCTTAACGCATCAAACTCTTCGCATCCCGTATCAAACCCTTCCGTACAGCTCAGGTTCAACCAGTAGAGCGCTTTCTGTTTATTAGGCGTGATAAAGCCTTTCTCGCCCTGCTGGAACAGCATCCCAGCCCAGTATTCTGCGTATCCCGTACGCGACAGAGACGAACTGCGCTTAAACCACGCAGCCGCCTGAGCGTCATCCTGCGCCACTTCAACGCCGTTGGCATAAATCAGCCCCAGCAGCAGCTGCGCATCAACCGCGGAGTCGCTGTCGATATCCTCGGTCGCCGTTTGCAGCAGTTTAATGGCCTGGGGGAAGTCGGTTTTCCCCGCCTGGGTGTTCACCAGCACGCGTGCCAGCATGATCGCGCCGCGCTTGCTGCCAGCAATGTTTGCCTGTTGCGCCAGGGCCTTGGCCTGTGCGTAATCGCCCTGCGTAAAGTGGATTTGCGATAGCAGCGCCATGGCGTCAACATCGCCGCCTTTTGCGGCTTTCTCTGCCCACAGCGCTGCCTGCTTGCTGTCACCGGAACTGAAGTACGTATCAGCAAGATAATACTGGGCGCGGGCATCGCCTGCTTCCGCCTGCTTCTGATACTGGCTGCCGATCTCATCCGCGTAGGCGCACGAGGTTAAAAAGAATAACAACAGAAAAATGGGTTTCATGGATTCTTATCATCTGGGTACACGCCGCGCAGTATAATCGCGGTGGCGGAAGAAAAAAATGGGTGCATTAAGACCTCAGCATCCTACAAGCCGGGCGGAACCCATGTTCCGCCCGTAGAGGTTAGCCAGCGTTGCAGGCTAATTTAGCCGCCACCTCCTGATGCTCACTCTTTATTGAAAACTCGCAGAGCCTGCCGCGAGTAATAAAGGTAAATATCACTATCGTCAGGCAAATAATAAAGACGATGCCTAACGCAGTTTTTAATGGCGTCATGCCTTTTACTCCTTGTCAAAAAAAGAATAAGAGGCTACTCTCAACATGTTGGTTGTTGAGGGAGTAGCCTCGGGTAAATGAAAATTTCCCGGGGCCTCCTACTTTCTGTCCCTCAACAATGCTCAAGACAGAAAGTCTTAAGCACCCGCCGCACATCTTATCCCTCTGAATTAAAATGCAAAGATGTAATTCTTTTTCGCGAAAATTACATTATTTCTGCGAGCCGGTTTCCAGAATAATAATTGATATTATTGATGGGTTAATCGGAAATAAAAAGGGAGTGAATATCTCACTCCCTTTATTCAACGATGAATTAACGGCTTCACCCCATAGCGCTTTCGCGCAGTCGGGCTTTCAGCTTGTTATATTCGTCGATCACATACTGTTCCGCCGCGTGCTGATCCGCAATCGGCTCCACGCGCACGGCGCAGTATTTATACTCCGGCGTTTTGGTTATCGGGCTTAAGTTCTCCGTTACCAGCTCGTTGCAGGCGCCAATCCACCACTGGTAGGTCATATAGACCGCCCCTTTGTTCGGACGATCGCTGACCTGCGCACGAGTGATGATCCGCCCTTTGCGCGAGTTCACCCACACCAGCGCTTCGTCCTCAATACCCAGGCGCTGCGCGTCGGCGGTGTTGATTTGCGCGTAGCCCGGTTCGTCCGCCAGCGCCGCCAGCGCGGCGCAGTTACCCGTCATTGAACGGCAGGAGTAGTGGCCCACTTCACGCACGGTGGAGAGCACCATCGGATACTCATCGGTGAGCTTATCGATCGGCGCGACCCAGTCGCAGGTGAAGAACTGCGCCAGCCCGTTCGGGGTGTCGAACTTCTCTTTAAAGAGGTACGACGTCCCCTGGTCGGCTTCGGACTCATCGCGACACGGCCACTGGATGTACCCCAGCTCACCCATTTTTTCATAGGTGGCGCCGTAGAAGTCCGGACACAGGCTGCGCAACTCGTCCCAGATCTCCTGAGTGTTGTTGTAGTGCATCGGGTAGCCCATGCGGGTGGCGATTTCGCTGATGATCTGCCAGTCCGTTTTCAAATCCCACTTCGGTTCGACCGCTTTAAAGAAGCGCTGGAAGCCGCGGTCCGCCGCCGTGTAGACGCCTTCATGCTCGCCCCAGGAGGTCGACGGTAAAATTACATCCGCCGCCGCCGCGGTTTTGGTCATGAAGATATCCTGGACAATCACCAGCTCCAGATCCTCAAACCCTTTGCGCACCGCAGACAGCTCGGCGTCGGTCTGGAGCGGATCTTCACCCATGATGTAGGCCGCACGCACTTCGCCGTGCGCCGCGCGGTGCGGCAGCTCGCTGATGCGATATCCGGTGTGTTCCGGCAGGCTTTCCACGCCCCAGGCTTTCGCGAACTTGGCGCGGTTTTCCGGGAACTTCACGTACTGGTAGCCAGGATAGGTGTCAGGCAGCGCGCCCATATCGCACGCGCCCTGGACGTTATTCTGGCCGCGTACCGGGTTGACGCCGACGTGCGCTTTACCAAGATTGCCGGTCAGCATGGCGAGGCTGGTCAGGGAACGCACGGTTTCCACACCCTGGTAGAACTGGGTCACGCCCATGCCCCACAGGATAGCGGCGGTTTTCGCTGCTGCGTACATCCGTGCCGCCTGGCGGATCTCCTGCGCGCTGACGCCGGTGATCGTTTCCACCGACTCTGGCGTATAGCCTTCGACAATTTTCCGATACTCTTCAAAGCCTTCCGTACGGGTGGCGACAAACGCCTGGTCGTACAAATTCTCCTCAATAATGACGTGCCCCATGGCGTTCAACAGCGCGATGTTCGAGCCGTTTTTCAACGCGATGTGCATATCCGCAATGCGCGCGGTTTCAATTTTGCGCGGATCGCAGACGATGATTTTCGCCCCGTTCTGTTTGGCGCGAATAACGTGGTTCGCGACGATAGGGTGAGAATCCGCCGGGTTATAACCAAAGATGAAGACGAGATCGGTATTATCTATCTCGTTGATGGCATTACTCATTGCGCCGTTACCGACCGACTGGTGCAGACCTGCAACCGATGGGCCGTGTCAGACGCGAGCGCAGCAGTCGACGTTATTGGTTCCAATAACGGCGCGCGCGAATTTTTGCATCACATAGTTGGTTTCATTCCCCGTCCCGCGTGAAGAGCCGGTGGTCTGAATCGCATCCGAGCCATATTTGGCCTTGATGGCGCTAAGGCGCGTAGCGACGTAATCCAGCGCCTCGTTCCAGCTGACGGCTTCCAGCTTGCCGCCGCGCTCGCGGCGGATCATTGGGGTTTTCAGGCGCGGGGTGAGGATTTGGGTATCGTTAATAAAATCCCAGCCGTAGTAACCTTTCAGGCATAGCGTGCCCTGGTTGGTTTTCCCCTGTGCGGCCTCTGCCCGGACGATTTTGCCGTTATCGACCACCAGGTGGATCTTGCAACCTGAGGCACAATAAGGGCAAACCGTGACGACTTTTTTCATCAGTCTGCTCCAGTTAATCGAATCATTCGCACCCACTATGCAGCTTCTATGCCATGTTTTTTGTATGGGTATACCCTGACTTTACGGCCCATTCGCGGTGAAAACCCTGACAAAAAACAGCCAATCGTCAAAATTGACGTGTCGACAGGGCAGCGGATGTGACATGGGTTGAATTTCCGTCACTGAAAAAACCATTTGACTGGAGCCGACGGCAGAATGGTTCAGACTTAACATAATCCCCTGACGGAAGCATACGATGAAACCGGCGATTCTGGTGGTTGATGACGATACGGCAGTCTGCGAACTGCTTCAGGACGTGCTGAGCGAGCACGTCTTTAGCGTGCTTGTCTGCCATAACGGCCAGGATGCACTGCGGCAGGTACAACAGGAGCCGAATATCGCGCTTGTGCTGCTGGACATGATGCTGCCGGATATCAATGGCCTGCAGGTTCTGCTGCAGCTGCAAAAGCAGCGTCCGGCGCTACCGGTTGTGATGTTAACCGGGCTGGGGAGTGAGTCAGACGTGGTAGTAGGGCTGGAGATGGGGGCCGACGATTATATTGGCAAACCGTTCAACCCGCGCGTGGTGGTCGCCCGCGTTAAAGCGGTATTGCGCCGTACCGGCGTGCTTGCCGCAGAAACCCCCGCAGCGCCCGTCGCGGGCATTGCTTTTAACGGATGGACGCTTGATACCACCCGCTGCGAGCTGAGCGATCCGCAGCGGAATACCGTGCCCTTAACCCAGGGCGAGTACGGCCTGCTGCTGGCGCTCACGCAAAATGCCCGCCGGGTGCTGAGCCGCGATCGTCTGCTTGAGCTGACCCACAGCGAAAGCGCCGACGTGTTCGACCGCACGATTGACGTGCTGATCATGCGCCTGCGCCGGAAGATCGAGGCTAACCCGCATCAGCCCGCGCTCATCAAAACCATCCGTGGGTTGGGCTATGTGTTTGCCACCGACGTTTCCCATAGTGAGAAAGCGGCCTAGGTATTCTCTTTGATAAACAGCTGCAGCTCGGCCAGCGTTTTCGCGCCGTCAATCGCGTTGGCGGCCAGCAGGCTTGCCCGCGCGCAGGCGTGCGCCAGATAAATGCTCTCCGTGAGCGGCAGCGATTCATGGCAACCGTATAAAAACCCCGCGCAAAACGCATCGCCCGCGCCGACGCTGCCGATAATCTCTTTCTGCTCCAGCAACCATGATGGGATCCAGCCACCTTCTTCGCCGTGTGCTTCACCCCATGCGCCTTCCGGGCAGTGGATCACCACCCGCTGGCGAACGCCTGCCGCCAGCAGCTGCGCGGCGGCGTCGGCGATATGGGCAATGTGCGGAGCGTCGTTTTCGTCACGCATTGTCAGGCCGCTAAACTCCCCGGCTTCCAGCTCGTTAATCACCAGATAATCCAGATGGCGCAGGGCAGGGAGCACCAGCGGCTGGTAGCGCGGGTCGCCCTTGCGGGACACCAGATCGAGCGAGGTTTCATATCCCTGGTCGCGCATCTGCGCCAGCAGCCGCGCGCTGCGGGTGCCAAACTCGTCATCGGGCATATCCAGGCTGTCGAGCAGCAGCAGGTAGCCGAGATGGAAGATCTTCATCGATCCGTCTAAGCGATCGAAGGCGGGAAGATCCAGCAGGCGGTTGGCGCCCGGCGAGTGGAAAAAGGTGCGCTGTCCGCTGGGATCGGTCATCACCTGCGACATGGAGGTCGGCGCAAAGGTGGTACGCTGTACGCGCTGGCGGTTGACGTGGTACTGGTCGAGCATCGCCAGAATGTAATCCCCGTCGCCGTCTTCGCCAATCAGCCCCACCGCCTGCAGCGGCAGGCCAACGTGCATTTTTGCCAGCGTCAGCAGGACGTTGAGCGGCGCGCCGCCGGTTGAGCGTTCGCTGTGGGTGATTTCCGCCAGCCAGCCGCGCTCCGGCCACTGCACGATCTGGTGGACGTGATCCACCAGCATATTGCCTGCGGCGATAATGCCTTTGCGTTCCATCATGCCTGCCCCGCGCTGCCGAAGATGCGCATCTGTTCGGCGACCGTATCCGTTATCACCTCTTCTATCCCCAGCAGCAGCTCGGCAAATTCATCGTACAGCGGCTGGCGGTTTGCCATGCGCTGCTCAACGGCGGCAAGCGCGGCCTGCGACATGCCGGTATAGAAGTTGATTTTGTGAATGCCCAGCGCGATGGCGCGGTGGAAGTCGGCATCGCTAATCCCGGAGCCGCCGTGTAAAACCAGCGGCAGCCCCGTCTGCTGGCGAATGGCGTCCAGGCGTGGGAAATCAAGCTTCGGCTCGCCCCTGTATTTGCCGTGCGCGTTGCCGATGGCAACCGCCAGCGCGTCAATGCCGGTTGAATCGACAAATTCGCGCGCCCGCTGCGGGTCGGTAAAGAACGCTTCGTCCGCATGGCCGTAAAGCGCGCCGCCTTCATCACCACCGACCGCGCCCAGCTCCGCCTCTACCGACACGCCCACCGCGTGGCACATCTTCACCACCTCCCGCGTCTGGCGAATGTTTTCCTCGTAGCTCAGCGTAGAGCCGTCGAACATCACCGAGCTGAACCCTAAGCGCAGGGCGCGCACGACCGCCTCGAAATGCAGGCCGTGGTCGAGGTTGAGCACCACGGGAATATCGTGACGGGCGGCCTCGAACTTCACCGCTTCGACAAGCGAATCCAGCGACACGTACTTAAAATGCACTTCGGCGATATTGATGATAAACGGCGAACGTTCCTGCTTCGCGGCGGCGAACAGCGCGCGCAGGAAGTGGGAGTCGAGCACGTTAAACGCGCCCAGCGCATAGCGATGCGCCCTGGCGTGCTCCAGACCGTCGGCAAGAGAAATCAATGGCATCATTCACCCCTTATATCCGAAACAGGTTGTACTCGTTGCACAGCACCAGCAGCGCCGGTTCATCTTCTTCGATGTTGTTATAGCGGGCGACGGGCTGCAAAAAGTGGTTATCGTGCTCGTCGTCGTTTACCGATGACACCTCCCCAACCAGCACGTCGCCGAAGCCGCGTTCGCCCCAGAAGCTGTGGTACAGACCGGGCGTCAGGCAGATGCTTTCCCCTGGCGTGAGGCGCAGCTGGCTGCCGGGCGCGTGGATCTGACGGCAGCCGTCGACGGTGACCGTCACGTCGGTGTTTTCCGTCTCTTCATGTGCACCGGTATTCCACAATTCTACAATCAGGTTCCCGCCGCCCCGGTTGATGATGTCTTCTCGCTTACGCCAGTGAAAATGCATCGGCGTCACCTGGCCGTCGCGCACGTGCATAATTTTTTCGGCATAGCCTTTTTCATAAGGCACGCCGTTGGGCGAGCCGTTGCGCAGGGTAAACAGCGTCAGACCCTCGGCGGCAAAGCTGTTGCCGCCGAACGCCGTCACGTCCCAGCCGAGCTTGAGGTCAAACACCTCCTGCCATGCGGCCTGGTCAAGCTGCTGCCATTTCGTTGGCGGAAAGCTGGCAAACGGCGGGAGATGCACGTCGTGCATGGAGAAGAACTGTCGCGTGTGGCCGAGGATTTCATTGATGTCGGAGCGTTTCATGGGGACTCCTGGAATTTTTGCAAAACCTTACCCCTCACCATAACCCTCTCCCCAAAGGGGAGAGGGAACGTGAACACCCTCGCCCCTTTGGGGAGAGGGCCGGGGTGAGGGGGCATCAGGCCGCAACGAGGTTACTTAACCGTCCAACCCTTATACGTGCCGACGTTCTTTTTATCGATCATCGTCACCGGGATCAGCACCGGCGCTTTCGGCGCAGGTTTGCCCTGTAGAATGTCATAGCCGATCTCCACCGCTTTTGCCGCCATCACCTGCGGATCCTGCGCCGGGGTCGCCACAAACAGGGAGTTTTCGCGCTTCAGCGCTTCCTCACCGTCAGGCGATCCATCCACGCCGACGATAAAGAATTCGTTGCGCTGAGCCTGCTTCGCGGCCAGATCGGCGCCGATCGCGGTCGGATCGTTAATCGCAAACACGCCGTCGATCTTCGGATTGGCCGCCAGCAGGGAGGTCATGACTTCCAGACCGCCTTCACGGCTGCCCTTGGCGTTTTGGTTATCCGAGAGCACCTTGATATCCGGATGTTTTTTGAATTCCGTCTGGCAGCCTTCCACGCGGTTTTGCACCGCAGAGACCGGTGGTCCGTTGATGATCACCACGTTGCCTTTGCCTTTCAGGCGGTCGGTAATGTACTTACAGGCCATTTCGCCCGCCTGGGTGTTATCGGAGGTGATGGTCGCATCAGCCCCTTCCGCCGCCACGTCAACCGCAACGACCACGATCCCGGCGTCCTTCGCGCGCTTCACCGCCGGACCGATCCCTTTGGAATCCGCGGCGTTGAGGATGATCATGTCCACCTTCGCGGCGATGAAGTTATCGATCTGCGCCACCTGCTGGCCCAGATCGTACCCGCTGGAGACCAGCGTCACCTTGACGTTATCGCCAGCCAGCTTACGCGCTTCCAGCTCGGCACCTTTGGTGATCTGCACGAAGAACGGGTTAGCCAGGTCGCCCACCGTCACGCCGATGGACTTCAGATCTTTTGCCTGCGCAAACGGTGTTGCGGCCAGCAGCGCGCCAGCACAGAGCGCGGTCACTAACGGTTTCAAACGCATAGGGTTTTCCTCGAAGCTGTAGGGTTTTGTTGTTATGCACTTTGATGGTGTCGGGTACGGTATTTGTCGATCAGCACCGCTATGATGATCACCGCCCCTTTGATCACCAGCTGCCAGAAGTAGGAGACGCCCATCAGCGTCATGCCGTTGTTGAGGGTGGCGATGATCAGCGCGCCGACCAGCGTGCCGGTGATCGTGCCGATCCCGCCGACGAAGCTGGTGCCGCCGAGGATCACCGCCGCAATCGCATCCAGCTCGTAACCCATGCCGAGGTTGCCGTTGGCGCTGTAGAGGCGCGAGGCGCTCATGACGCCGCCGAGGCCCGAGAGCAGGCCGCTCATGCCGTAGACAAACAGCAGCACCAGCCAGACCTTAATGCCCGTTAAGCGCGCCGCCTGCATATTGCCGCCGACCGCGTAAATGTGAACCCCAAGCGTAGTGCGGCGCAGGATGAACCAGCAGATAGCAATGACCGCCAGGGCGATCGCCACCAGCCACGGAATCGGGCCGAGGTAGTTATTGCCGATCCACTCGAAGCTGATGTTGGAGTTAATGACCGTCGTGCCGTCCGCCAGTAGGTAGGCCGCGCCGCGCAGCGCCGTATAGGTGCCGAGCGTCACGATGAAGGGAGGCAGCCCGGCAAAGGCCACCAGCGCGCCGTTGAACAGCCCCAGCACCATGCCGAGCATCAGCGCGGCAGGAATCGAGAGCATGGCAAATTCAGGGATAAGCGACACCACCATCGCCGCTACCGCCGTAGTGCCCAGAATCGAGCCCACGGAGAGGTCAATCCCGCCGGTTAAAATGATGAAGGTCATTCCCGCCGCCAGCACGATGTTGATCGACGCCTGGCGGGTAATGTTGAGCAGGTTGCTCTCGGTGAAGAAGTTAGGCGCGATAAAGCCAAATACCGCCACAATCAGGATAAGAATCGGCAGGATCCCGACCGTTTGCATCAGATCGCTCATCAGCATTTTTTTTGCGGAGGCGGATTTCGCCACCTGCTGCGGACTGGTTGAATGTGTCATGATTGCACCGCCTGATGATGAGTGTCGTTCACGCCGGTTGCCAGCGTCATGATGTTTTCCTGAGAGATGTCGCGCCCGTGAAGTTCACCCGCAATACTGCCTTCCCGCATCACGTACACCCGGTCGCTCATGCCCACCACTTCCGGCAGCTCGCTGGAGATCATTAAAATCGCCACTCCCTTGCGCGCCATCTGGTTCATGATGCGGTAGATCTCGCTTTTCGCGCCGACGTCCACGCCGCGCGTGGGTTCGTCCAGAATCAGAATGCGCGGGCCGATGGCCACCCAGCGGGAAATCAGCAGCTTTTGCTGATTGCCGCCGGACAGCCCGCCCGCGCGCACCTGCGAATGCGGCACGCGGATGTTGAGCAGGGCAATGGCGTCATCGGAAATGGCCTGGGCTTTTTTGCGGTTTAGCATGCCGAAGGTGGCGTCGCGCTCCAGCGTCGCCATGGTGATGTTCTCCTGCGCCGCCAGCTCCAGAAACAGCCCCTGCTCCTTGCGGTTTTCGGTGAGAAAACCGATGCCGTTTTCGATGGCCGCGCGCGGGGAGTGGATCACCACCGGCTCGCCGTCGACCTCAATCATGCCGCCGGTGGCTTTACGCACGCCGAAGATGAGCTGCGCCAGCTCGGAGCGCCCGGCCCCGACCAGGCCCGCCAGCCCGACGATTTCGCCGGAACGTACCTGCAGGCTGCACGGCTGTACTTTTTTACCGTCGGTGAGGTGGTGGACGTTGAGGCGCGGGCTGCCGAGGGGAATATCACGCTCTTTATTGAACAGGTCGCTTAACGGGCGGCCCACCATCATGCGCACCAGCTCGGAGGCATTCAGCTTGTCGCGCGTCAGGCTGCCGACGTACTGCCCGTCGCGCAGCACGCTGACGCGGTCAGAGAGTTCATACACTTCCGCCATGCGGTGGCTGATATAGATGATCGCCATCCCTTCATCGCGCAGGCGCAAAATCAGTTCAAACAGGCGGTGCGTTTCCCGCGAGGAGAGGGCGGCGGTGGGTTCATCCATCACCAGAATGCGGCTGTTGCGGTGCAGCGCGCGGGCAATTTCCACCTGCTGCTGCTCGGCGATGGTCAGCTTCATCACCCGATCGGTGGCGCTGAACTGCGCGCCGAGGCGCTCAATCACCGCCTGCGCCTGGGCGGCCATCTCTTTGCGCTGGACCATCCCGCCGCGCGACAGCTCGCTGCCGAGAAAGATATTTTCGGCAACGGTCAGGTTGGGCGCGAGCTGCATCTCCTGATAAATCAGGGTAATGCCTGCGGCCAGCGCATCTTTCGGCCCTTTAATGTGAAACGGCTGACCGTCGATCAGGATCTCGCCGCTGGTGGCGGTATAGGCTCCCGCGAGGATTTTCATCAGCGTGCTTTTTCCCGCGCCGTTTTCCCCCATCAGCGCGTGGATCTCTCCGGGAAAGACCGTCAAATCTACACCCTTGAGCGCGTGGAAACTGCCAAACGTTTTGGCAATGCTGCGCATCTCTAATACCGGGGTTCTGCTCATGGCGGATCTCCTGCGAATGCCGATATCTGCACTTCATCACAGGTGCGTAAATGCAAAATGTCAGAAGCTGTTCATATTTGTCATAGTTATGAATAGGTAATGTGGATCACAGTTATTGAATTACCCTCACCCCAGCCCTCTCCCTGAAAGGGAGAGGGAGCAGATCATCCCCTCGCCCCTTTGGGGAGAGGGTTAGGGTGAGGGGACACCAAACCGCACAGGAGCCCAAACCCATGCCATCACGCCGTCCCCCCTTCTTCGCCAGCGCCCGAGGCCGCCTGCTGATTTTCAATCTGCTGGTGGTCGCCGTTACGCTGATGGTGAGCGGCGTGGCGGTGCTCGGCTTTCGTCACGCCAGTCAAATCCAGGAGCAGGTTCAGCAGCAAACGCTGGATGACATGACCGGCAGCATGAACCTGGCCCGCGATACCGCCAGCGTGGCGACGGCGGCGGTGCGGCTTTCGCAGGTCGTCGGGGCGCTGGAGTACAAAGGCGAAGCCGAGCGCCTGAAGCAGACGCAAATGGCGCTGCGCCGCTCGCTGGAACAGCTTGCGGATGCGCCGCTGGCGCAGCAGGAGCCAGCGCTGGTGGCGCGCATTATTCAACGAAGCAATGAGCTACAGCAGAGCGTGACGGAGATGCTTGAGCGCGGACAGCGGCGCCATCTGGAACGTAACGCGCTGCTGAGTTCGCTGTATCAAAGCCAGAGCTACCTGCGTCATCTGCAGGACATCAACCGCCGCTATGACAGCAACGTACCGGATGCGCAGCAGCTGATGGAGATGGACCGGCTGATCGCCGCTGCCATCGACACCCCTTCGCCGCGCGCGACCGTTCATCAGCTGGACGGCGTGGCCGCAACGCTGCCCCGAAATGCCCTACAGCCGGTTGTGAAGGGGGTTCTGCCTGATTTTAATGCCGAGCTAGGCAAGCTCGCCCCGCTGTCGAAGCAGCTGGAAGAGAGCGATCTGGCGATAAGCTGGTATATGTTCCACATCAAGGCGCTGGTGGCGATCCTCAACGGTGACATTAATCAGTACGTCGGGCAGGTGGCGCAGGCCTCCCGCCTTCGCACTGCCCAGAGCCATCACGAGCTGCAATCCATCAGCGTGTTTATCAGCATCTTCGCCGTCCTGGCGCTGATCATTACCGGGTGCGCCTGCTGGTATATCTACCGCAATCTGGCCTCTAACCTGACGGCCATTTCCCGGGCGATGTCGCGTCTTGCTCACGGCGAACAGGATGTTTCCGTTCCCGCCCTCCAGCGGCGCGATGAGCTGGGCGAGCTGGCGCGCGCGTTTAACGTTTTTGCCCGCAATACCGCCTCGCTTGAGCACACCACGCGCCTGCTAAAAGAGAAAACCACGCAGATGGAGATCGACCGCGTTGAGCGTCAGGGGCTGGAAGAGGCGCTGCTGCACAGCCAGAAGATGAAGGCGGTCGGACAGCTGACCGGCGGTCTGGCGCATGATTTTAACAACCTGCTGGCGGTGATCATCGGCAGCCTTGAGCTTACCGACCCCGAATCAAAAGACGCGCCGCGCATTACCCGGGCGCTGAAGGCGGCCGAGCGTGGTGCCTTACTGACCCAGCGCCTGCTGGCGTTTTCCCGCAAGCAATCCCTGACGCCGCATGCGGTAGAGATGCTGCCGCTTCTGGAGAACCTCCGGGAACTGATGCGCCACTCCCTGCCTGCCACCCTGACCCTGGAGATTGAAGCGCAAACCCCGGCCTGGCCTGCCTGGATAGACGTCAGCCAGCTGGAAAACGCCATCATCAACCTGGTGATGAACGCCCGCGATGCGATGGAAGGGCAAAGCGGGGTGATAAAAATCCGCACCTGGAATCAGCGTGTTACCCGCAGCGACGGGCGCAGGCAGGATATGGTGGCGCTGGAAGTGATTGACCGCGGCAGCGGCATGTCTCAGGAGGTGAAATCCCGGGTCTTTGAACCGTTCTTCACCACCAAGCAGACCGGAAGCGGGAGCGGGTTAGGGCTCTCGATGGTCTACGGCTTTGTCCGCCAGTCCGGTGGGCGCGTGGAGATCGAAAGCGCGCCGGGGCAGGGAACGACCGTCCGGCTTCACCTCCCGCGCTCGGTGCTGCCTGCCGCTGCTGCTGATGAAGCGCTGTCAGCCACCGCCTCCGTCGATAGCGAGCGGCTGGTGCTGGTGCTGGAAGATGAGGCGGATGTCCGTCAGACCCTGTGCGAGCAGCTTCATCAGCTTGGCTACCTGACGCTGGAAGCGGACAGCGGCGAGCAGGCGCTGAGCATGCTGGCGGCGTCGCCGGATATTGGCATGTTTATCAGCGACCTGATGTTGCCGGGAAGCCTGAGCGGAGCCGAGGTGATTAACCATGTGCGCAGTCATTATCCGCAGCTTCCGGTGCTGCTGATCAGCGGCCAGGATTTACGGCCCGCGCACAACCCGCAGCTGCCGGACGTCCAGTTACTGCGTAAGCCGTTTACGCGGGCGCAGCTGGCGCAGGCGCTGCGCAAGGTCACGGTAATTTGAGATTCCTCCGCTACCCCGGTTCCCCGCCGTTCATTATCGTAAAGCCAGTTCACCTGCGAGTCTGGCCTTATGAAACGTTACTCAACTGCTCTGTTATTCGGTCTGCTGTCACTCACCAGCCAGCTGGCCCATGCCGATATTGTTGATGATGCTATTGGCAACATTCAGCAGGCGATCAACGATGCCTATAATCCCAGCAGCAGCCGCAGCAGCGATGATAATGACGATCGTTATGACAGCAGCCGCCAAATCAACAGCCGACAGTATGACGATCGTCGTCGGCAGCTTGAAGACAGACGTCGCCGTTTAGATGAACGTCAGCGTCAGCTGGATGACGATCGCCGTCGGTTAGAAGAGGATGAGCGCAGGTTAGAAGACGATTACGATCGAGGCTAAAGCCTGGTGGCGCTTCGCTTACGCAGGCCTACAAAACCCTGGACCGTAGGCCGGGTAAGGCGCAGCCGCCACCCGGCAAAACTAGTCGAGTACCAAAACCATCCCGTCATAGCCCGCTTCAATGCCCTGCGGCAGCGGGTTATTCATCATCCACACGTCAAACTGATGGCTGACGTGCGTCAGGATCACCTGTTGGCAGCCAATGACCTCGTTTAACGCCATCACGGTATTTAAGTCGCAATGGTTTCGCGGCGTCTCGTCGCGCGGTTCATGGCTGCAGTCGATAATCATCGCCTGCGGCTGATTGTTGAGCAGAAACTTCACCGTTTTTTCCGGCAGCCCGGCGGTGTCGGAAAGCCAGGCCACGCGGCTGTGGGCCGATTCCAGCAAATACCCGAAGGTCAGTTTTGAATGGTTGAGCGGCAGCGGCGTGACCCGCATCCCCTGAAGTTCAAACATCACAAACGGTTCGACCGCGTGGCTGAAATCCAGAATCCCCGGATGTTTAAACAGGTCGTCGCAGCCCGCTTCGTCCGGTGGACCGTAAACCGGAATCGTCGCGCCAACGCCCCAGCGCAGGGGGAAGAGACCCTGAACGTGATCCATGTGGTAATGGGTCAGCAAAAACTGCTGGAAGCTGCCTGCGGGCCAGTCGTCCATCAGGTGCGGAATGCCCGCGTCCAGCAGCGTCACCGCATCGTTGAATTTGACCACCGCGCTACAGGGGCGACGGCGATAGTTGTCCTGCAGGCGCGCCCGGCGGCAGGCCGCGCAGTCGCAGCCAAAGACCGGCACCAGCTGGGCGCCACCGGTTCCCGTCAACGTGATGGTCAGACTCATAGCGCACCTCTACAGCGGTTTAGTGAATCGGAAATGGCTCTGCGTGTATCCTTCACGAACGTAAAAACGGTGCGCGTCGGTGCGCTTCACGCTGGTGGAAAGTTCGGTTAGCTCCGCGCCAGCCTGTCGTGCCACCTCTTCCGCCCAGGCCAGCAGCTGGCTTCCCACCTTTAACCCGCGCGCCTGCGGCATCACAACCAGCTCCTGGATCTCGCCGATCCAGCGTGCGTGATGGAGGTGAAACTGCATGTGCAGACCGATCATGCCGATGGCCTGTCCCTCACTCTCCGCAAGCTGGTAGCGCATGTTGCGATCCTGCAGATTGGCAAGATAGCCCGCGTTAAACGCCTGGCGATCGAACTCTGCCTGCTTAAGCTCGCAGATCAGGGCGTAAACGCTCTGCGCATCGTCGGCGGTAGCGGGGCGAAGCTGGCAGTCAGGCATGCTGTTTCTCCTTCTGGCGGATAAGCGATAAAAAGGTATCGACTGACTGTAGCAAACTTCCGTCGTTATTGAGGATGTGACAGTCGGACGGGGCATAGCGGGCCGCGCGCTCAAGCCGCTGATCGATCTCACGAGCTGATTCACGCCCCCGACTCTGCAACCGGCTGCGCAGGACGTCCGGCGAAACCTGCAGACAGACCGGCAGCAGGGCCGCCTCGTAGCGGGCGCGCGCTTGTGGCAGATGCGCACGTGAGCCGTTAACCAGCACGTCGAAGCCCGCATGCAGCCACAGATCGGTCTCAATGCCGATCCCATAGTAATAGCCGTTTGCATGCCAGCTCAGCGCCAGCAGGTTTTGCCCGGCACGGATGAAAAACTCCTGCTCGCTCAGGGCGATATGGTTTTCACTCCCTGCATTGGCCGCGCGGGTAATATAGCGGTGCGCGACCAGCAGCTGCGGATGTTCCCGCTGCCGTAAGGCGGACAGCAGGCTGTCCTTACCGGAGCCGGAGGGCCCCATTAACCAGATGAGCCTTCCCATCAGAACACCCTTTTTCCCTGACGCCAGACGTGGTCGATGTGAACATGCTCGCCCTTGCGGTGGGCCAGCACCAGATCCGCACGTTTACCCTCGGCGATTTCCCCGCGATCGTGAAGGTTAAGCGCGCTGGCCGGATTTTTCGTCACCAGGCGAATCGCCTGCGGCAGCGTAAAGCTGTTGCCTTCGTCGTCCGCCACCCGGAACGCCGCATCCAGCAGGCTGGCGGGGTAGTAGTCGGACGAGAGAATATCCAGCAGGCCAAGGGAGGCGAGCCTGCTTGCCGCGACGTTGCCGGAGTGCGATCCGCCGCGCACGATGTTCGGCGCGCCCATCAGCACGTTCATGCCGTGCCTGCGGGAGGCTTCAGCCGCTTCAAAGGTAGTGGGAAATTCGGCGATCGCGACGCCAAGCTGGTGGGATTCGAGCACGTGATCCTGCGTGGCGTCGTCATGGCTGGCCAGCGCGATATTGCGGTCACGACACATCGCGGCAATCCTGAGGCGGTTCGGCTGCGACCACCGTGCCGCAAGCTGAAGCTGCTCTTCTTCGTAACGGGCCATCTCCGCATCGCTGAGAGAATATTTGCCCTGATAATATTCGCGATACTTTTCGATGTTGGCGAACTGACGCTGCCCCGGCGAGTGGTCCATCAGGGAGACCAGCGAGACCGGCTCGCGCCCGACCAGCTTTTCAAACAGCGGCAGGGTGGTGTGGTGCGGCAGCTCGCAGCGCAGGTGCAGACGGTGCTCGGCGCGGTTGAGGCCGCGTTTTTGCGTCTCCTCCACGGCGTTGATCATCTTCTCCAGATTCTCCAGGCGGTCGCCGCCGTCGCGCACGTCGCCAATCGCCACCGCGTCCAGCACCGTAGTGATGCCGCTGGCGACCATCAGCGCGTCGTGGCTGCTCATCGCCGAATGGGCGGGCCAGTCCACCTTCGGGCGCGGGGTGAAAAATTTGTCCAGATTGTCGGTATGCAGCTCAATCAGCCCCGGCAGCAGCCAGCCGCCTTCACCGTCCATCGCTTCAGGGGCACGGCTCTGGGTTTCGGCAAAGGCGCGAATAACGCCTTCATGGACTTCAACCGAGCCATCAACGACTTCGTTTTCCAGCACCAGCTTGACGTTATTGATAATCATGCGTTTGTCCCCATCGGGTGCAATCTGTCCGCCACGCGGCTGCGTACGGTGTCGTCGTGGAAGATCCCGACGATCGCCGCCCCGCGCGCTTTGGCCTGTTCGATCAGCTCCACCACGGCCGCGCTGTTTTTACCGTCGAGCGAGGCGGTGGGTTCATCCAGAAGTAAAATCGGGTAGTCGACGATAAAGCCGCGGGCGATATTGACGCGCTGCTGCTCGCCGCCGGAAAAGGTCGACGGGGCAAGGTGCCACAGGCGTTCTGGCACGTTGAGGCGCGTCAGCAGGCTGGCGGCTTTGGCGGCGCAGGTTTCACGCGGCACGCCGAGATCCAGCAGGGGCTGCATCACCACGTCCAGGGCGGAGATCCGCGGGATCACCCGCAGAAACTGGCTCACCCAGCCGATCGTCGTGCGGCGCACTTCCAGCACCTTACGCGCGGGGGCCTGCACCAGATCGACCCACTCATCGTTGTGGCGAATGTGAATATGGCCTTCGTCCGGCAGATAGTTGGCGTACAGGGAGCGCAGCAGGGTGGATTTTCCGCTGCCGGAATGGCCGTGCAGCACCACGCATTCGCCGCTGCTGACCTCTAACGAGGCATTTTGCAGCACCGGCAGGCGCACGCCGTTTTGCTGGTGGAGCACAAAGGTCTTACTTACGTTTTGTACGTGGATCATGTTGGCCTCGTGGCGTTTTCTTGCCGGGTGGCGCTTCGCTTACCCGGCCTACAAAGAGCGCAGTCCGTAGGCCGGGTAAGCGAAGCGCCACCCGGCAACAGCAACCTCAGTTCTGCAACACGGACGACACCAGCAGCTGGGTGTACGGATGGTGTGGATCGTCGAGCACCCGGTCGGTGAGCCCACTTTCCACCACCTGGCCCTGCTTCATCACCAGCAGACGGTCCGCCAGCAGGCGCGCAACGCCCAGATCGTGGGTGACAATTACCACCGCAAGGTTCAGCTCCACCACCAGACCGCGCAGCAGGTCGAGCAGGCGCGCCTGCACGGAGACGTCCAGCCCGCCGGTGGGTTCATCCATAAACACCAGCTTCGGGTGGGTGACCAGGTTGCGCGCAATCTGCAGGCGCTGCTGCATCCCACCAGAGAAGGTTGTCGGCAGGTCGTCGATGCGCGAGGCGGGGATTTCAACTTCCTCCAGCCAGTGCTGGGCGGTGGCGCGGATGTTGCCGTAGTGGCGCGCGCCGGTGGCCATCAGGCGTTCGCCGATGTTGCCCCCGGCGGAGACCTGACGGCGCAGGCCGTCCATCGGGTGCTGATGCACCACGCCCCACTCGGTGCGCAGCAGGCGGCGGCGCTCGGCCTCGCTTATGCCGTAGAGGGAGCGTCCCTGATACAGGATCTCGCCTTGTTGCGGCGTCAGGCGCGCGGAGATGGACTTCAGCAGGGTGGTTTTGCCGGAGCCGGACTCGCCGACGATCCCCAGCACCTCGCCCGGCCACAGCTCGAACGACACGTCGCTGAAGCCTTTGCCCGGCGCATACAGGTGGGTCAGGTTATTAACCGAAAGCAGCGGTTTCATTGGCCGTTCGCCTCGCTCTGTTGGCGGCAGTAATCGGTGTCGGAGCAGACAAACATCCGTTTGCCCGTGTCGTCCAGCACCACTTCGTCCAGATAGCTGTGTTGGGATCCGCAGATGGCGCACGGCTCGTCCCACTCCTGCACCGTAAACGGGTGATCGTCGAAATCGAGACTTTCCACCCGGGTGTAAGGCGGGACGGCGTAGATGCGCTTTTCGCGCCCGGCACCGAACAGCTGCAGGGCGGGCATCATGTCCATCTTCGGGTTATCGAACTTCGGGATCGGCGACGGGTCCATCACGTAGCGCCCGTTGACCTTCACCGGGTAGGCGTAGGTGGTGGCGATATGGCCGAAGCGGGCGATATCCTCATACAGCTTCACCTGCATTACCCCGTACTCCTCCAGCGCGTGCATGGTGCGGGTTTCCGTTTCGCGCGGCTCGATAAAGCGCAGCGGCTCCGGGATCGGCACCTGGAAAATCAAAATCTGATCTTCAGCCAGCGGGGTTTCGGGGATGCGGTGACGGGTCTGGATCAGCGTCGCGTCTTCGGTTTTTTCGGTGGTGGCGACGCCGGTGACGCGCTGGAAGAAGCTGCGGATCGACACGGCGTTGGTGGTGTCGTCCGCGCCCTGGTCGATGACCTTCAGCACGTCCGCCTCGCCGATCACGCTGGCGGTGATCTGAATACCGCCCGTGCCCCAGCCGTAGGGCATCGGCATTTCGCGGCCGCCGAACGGTACCTGATAGCCCGGAATGGCCACCGCTTTAAGTATCGCGCGGCGGATCATGCGTTTGGTTTGCTCATCAAGATAGGCAAAGTTGTAGCCGCTTAAGTTAGCCATTGGCGCGCTCCCGTTGCAGGCGTTTCAGCAGTTCCAGTTCGGCCTGGAAATCGACGTAGTGCGGCAGCTTGAGGTGCGAGACAAAGCCGGCGGCCTCAACGTTATCCGCGTGGGCCAGCACGAACTCTTCGTCCTGCGCCGGGCCTGCAACGTGCTCGCCGTAGTCCGGCGCCTGCAGGGCGCGGTCGACCAGCGCCATTGCCATGGCCTTGCGCTCGCCGAGGCCGAATACCAGCCCGTAGCCGCGGGTAAAGTGCGGGTCTTCATTTTCGGGCGCGACAAAACCGTTCACCATCTCGCATTCGGTCATCAGCAGTTCGCCGACGTTCACCGCAAAACCCAGCTCTTCCGGCACGATTTCAACGTCGATGTAGCCGCTGCGAATTTCGGCCGCAAACGGATGGTTGCGCCCGTAGCCGCGCTGGGTGGAGTAGGCCAGCGCCAGAAGATAGCCTTCGTCGCCGCGCATCAGCTGCTGCAGGCGGGACGAGCGCGAGCACGGATAAACCGGCGGCGTGCGGGTGATGTCATCCGGCTGCGCGTCTGTATCTTCTTCCGTCTTCGCCAGGCCCTGCTTTGCCAGCAGGCTGAAGACGTGCGGAGACGGTTCTTGTTCGGCGTCGGAGGTGCTCAGCTGCGGCGCTTCGCCGTTCGCCAGCAGGGTAAAATCCAGCAGGCGATGGGTGTAGTCGTAGGTCGGGCCAAGCAGCTGGCCGCCGGGGATGTCTTTATAAACGGCAGAAATGCGGCGCTCCAGGCGCATCTCCGCCGTATTGACCGGCTCGCTGACCGCCAGTTTGGCAAGCGTGGTGCGGTAGGCGCGCAGCAGGAAGATGGCTTCCACGTTATCGCCGCTGGCCTGCTTCAGGGCCAGCGCTGCCAGCTCGCGGTCAGCAATGCCGCCTTCGGTCATCACGCGGTCGACGGCGAGGTTTAACTGCTGCTCAATCTGGGCGACGCTCAGCTCGGGAAGCCGTTCATCGCCCCGTCGTCTGTGCGCCTGTAGCGCATGGGCGGCGGCGATGGCCTTCTCGCCCCCTTTGACGGCAACGTACATCAGCACACCTCCACGTGCGTAGTCCGCGGGATTGCCAGCAGGCGCTCGCCGCAGGTGAGGATCAGATCAATGCCCAGCGGGAACGGGTGCGGGCGTTCGGTCAGCTCGTGAATGATGCATTCCGGCAGCTGCGGCGCGACCATGCGCTCGTCGGCGATGCCTGCGCCCGTGAGGCGCAGCATGCGGCCGCCGCTCAGGCTGGAGACCTGCAGGATCAGCGTGGCGCTGGTTTCCGGGGCGACGGCGCTGCCTTCGCTCAGGGCGTTGAGCTGTTCATGGCTGATTTGCTCGTCGGCCACGGCAAAAACCGCCTGCTGGGGCTGATCGACCAGCGGCGCACCGGTGTGAAAGCGCAGGTTCTGGCTGGCGATATCGTTCGACAGCGCGCCCGAGAGCCACACCGGGGTGTCGTTATCGGCAAGCGTCAGCAGCACGCTGGTGGTCGCCAGGTTCAGCGGCAGCCAGCCCTGGGAGAGCTGGTGCAGCGAGACGATCACGCCCGGCTCGCTCATGGCCTTCAGCAGGCGACGAAAACTGTGTTGGGCATCCTGGACGGCCAGGGTAAAAGCAGGTTGAAGCGTCATGCGTTGTCTCCGCGAACGAGCGTAAAGAAGTCGACCCGGCTGGCGTTCACTTCGGCCTGACGTGCGGCAATGCGCGCGGCGCGGTCGGCTTCCAGCGGGGCAATAAGGGTTTCCATTAACGTCTGGAAATAGGGTTGTTCCTGTAAAAGCGCGTCGATCACCGCGCAGCGCTCGGCGTGCGCTTTGTCGCGCCCCAGCACGTAGCTGTAGCCCAGCGTGCCGCTGTTCAGGCGGATCGCGGCGCGGGTGAGGGTGGCGTCTCCGGCGAAAAAGCGCTCGCCGGTGCCGCCCATGCGCGCCTGGATCTGAACGAGGCCGATCTCCGGGGCGCGAAGGGTGTCGTAATCGGGTGCCAGACTCAGGGCGCTCATGCGGGCAGAGAGCGCGGCAGGCTGGCTGTGGGCCAGCACGTGCATCCAGCGCTGTCGGGTGGCGGTGTCGAAGTGCATTCAGTGCTCCATGGTGAATTCGATCATGTCGGCGCGGGTCAGGCTGACGGAGTATTCCGTCGCGTTGATCTCGCCGTCACGGTGGTTGAGGGTGCGTACGCAGAGCAGCGGGGCCATGTTGGGGATTTCGAGCACCTTGCTCTCTTTCGCCTGCGCGCGGCGGGCGCTGATGCGCGTCTGGGTGCGCTTGAGCGCAATGCCTGCCGCATCCTGAAGAAAATCATGCAGCGAGCCGCTGGAGAAATGCTGGAGCACGGGCCAGAGGGCGAGGTCCGCGAAGTAGTGGTCTATCTGGCACACCGCCACGCCGTTAACGCGGCGCAGGGTGCGCAGGTGAATCACGTTATCGCCCTCCTGAATGCCCAGCGCGTCCGCTACGTGGCTGGAGGCCGGGCGCAATACCGAGAGCAGCTTTTCGCTGGTCGGGTGGCTGCCCTGATCCAGCAGGTTCTGGCTAAAGCGCGCCTGGGCGTTTAGCGGGTAGTCGAACGGGCGCATCAGCACCAGCACGCCCACGCCCTGACGTCGCTGGACCCAGCCGCGCTCGACCAGCTGGTCAATGGCGCGGCGCAGGGTGTGGCGGTTCACCTCGTAGCGGTCGGCAAGCTGCTGCTCGGCGGGCAGGTAGTCCCCGCAGCGGTAGTGCGTGCGCAGCTCCACTTCGAGCTTTGCCGCAATCTCCTGCCAGCGGGTGGGGTAACTGGTCGGATGTCTGGATAAGTGCATAGAAAACAAAGCCTCGCTTCTCAGATGAAGTGCTTACGCAAACGTTGAGAGAGGAAATCCAGCAGGCTGACGGTAACGATGATGAGCACCATCAGGGCGCAGGTTTGCTGGAACTGGAAACCGCGAATCGCTTCCCACAGGGTGACGCCAATCCCGCCTGCGCCCACCATGCCGACCACGGTGGCGGAGCGGACGTTGGACTCAAAGCGGTACAGGGAGTAGGAGATCAGCAGCGGCATCACCTGCGGCAGAACGCCGTAAAGGATCTCTTCGATTTTGTTGGCGCCCGTTGCGCGTATGCCTTCCACCGGGCCGGGTTCGATGGCTTCGACCGCTTCGGAGAGCAGCTTGGAGAGCACGCCGGTGGTGTGGATGAACAGTGCCATCACGCCGGCAAACGGACCCAGGCCAACGGCGACCACGAACAGCATCGCAAAGACCATTTCGTTGATGGCGCGGCAGGCGTCCATCAGGCGACGCATCGGCTGATACACCCACCACGGCACGATGTTTTCGGCGCTCATCAGGCCAAATGGAATAGAGAGAACGACGGCAAGGGCGGTGCCCCAGACGGCGATTTGCAGGGTGACCGCCATTTCGCTGAGATAGTCCTGCCACTGGCTGAAGTCCGGCGGGAAGAAGTCGGCGGCGAAGGTCGCCATGTTGCCCGCGTCTTTGAAGAGCAGCAGCGGATCCATCTCCGCGCCCTTCCAGGAGATAATCAGCACCGCCAGCAGGATGGCCCAGCTTATGAGCGAGAACCAGCTGCGCTTCGGCGGTGGGAGGGTGATGGTTTGCATGTTGGCTCCTTTGGGTTTAGTCCCCTCTCCCTTGAGGGAGAGGGTTAGGGTGAGGGGGACATGTGCGCGCTGATGCCCTCACCCCGGCCCTCTCCCACAGGGAGAGGGAGAAAGGCACTACTGCACCGCTTTATTCACGCTGGTCATTGCACCGAGCGCGGCGGTCAGGCGGTCGAGGTCTTCCAGCTGGGCCTGAATGGTGGCCACTTTGCTGGTCTTCTCCTCGTCCTTCAGCCCTTTGTTCTCCTTCACGCCCTGCATCTCTTTAAACAGCGCCAGCTGACGAATCGGGACCAGCTGCAGGTCGCTTGACGGGCGGAACGGTGCCCAGCCCAGACGCGCCAGGACGGCCTTCTCTTCCGGCGTTTTGCCATAGGTCATAAAGAAGTCGTACACCTTGTCCTTGGTGCTTTCAGAGAGTTTTTTACGCCAGACAATCGGGTCGCCCGGGATCAGCGGCGATTTCCAGATAACCTTGATCTCTTTCAGCTTGTCCGGCGCTGAGGTTTTCAGCTTGTCGAGGTTCTCGGTGTTGTTGGTGGCAACGTCCACCTGCTTGTTGGCCACGGCCAGGGCGTTGGTTTCGTGGCTGGCGTTCACCGTGCGCTTGAAGTCGCTCGCGGAGGCGTTGTTTTTGGCGAAGACGTAGTAGCCGGGGACAAGGTAACCGGAGGTGGAGTTCGGGTCGCCGTTGCCGAAGGTCAGCTCTTTGCGTTTGGCGAGCATGTCGTTGAGGTTGTTGATCGGGCTGTCTTTATTCACGATCAGCACGCTCCAGTAGCCAGGGGAGCCATCTGCGGCAACGGTCTGGGCAAAGACCTGGCCGTTCGCGCGGTCTACCGCTTCCATGGCGGAGAGGTTGCCGTACCAGGCGATGTCCACTTTGTTAAAGCGCATCCCCTGGATGATGCCCGCGTAGTCCGGGGCGAAGAAGGCTTTCACTTTGATCCCCAGCTTGGTTTCCATATCTTTCAGGAACGGTTCCCACTGAGGCTTCAGGTTCTGCTGTGATTCCGTCGAAATAATGCCGAAGTTCAGCGCTTTTTCCTGCTCTTCCGCGTACGCCGGGCTTAACAGGGTGCTGAGGCTGAACATGCTGGTAAAGGCCAGCGCGGCAACGGCTTTGTAGCTCATGTACTTTCCTCGGATCGGGTTTAATTAAGCAGCCTGCGCGTTCTCTTCGACGCGGTTAATGCTGCGGTAGAGATGGTCAAAACGTTCGTTATCAAACTGATGGCTCGCGCCATCAAAGAACACATGACCCTGACGCAGGGCGACAATGCGTTCGCAGTAGCGCAGGGCGTAATCCACCTGATGCAGCGTGACCACCACGGTGATGCCGTCGTTCTGGTTAATGTCGCGCAGGGTCTCCATCACGATGCGGGCGGACTCCGGGTCCAGCGAGGCAATGGGTTCGTCAGCGAGAATGATTTGCGCTTTTTGCATCAGGGCGCGGGCGATGGCGACGCGCTGCTGTTGTCCACCGGACAGGGTGGAGACGCGCTGGTGGGCGAAATGCGCCATGCCGACGCGGGTCAGCGCCTGTAAGGCTTCCTGCTTCTGGGAAGGGGAGAACCAGCGCAGACAGGTGCGCCAGAACGGGGTGCTGCCGAGCGCGCCAATCAGCACGTTCTCCAGCACCGTCAGGCGGTTCACCAGGTTGAACTGCTGGAAGATGTAGCCCGTCTGGGCGCGGCTCTTGCGGATATCGCTGGCGAGACGCCCCGCGCGCTGCACGGTATTGCCCAGCAGCTCGACGTGGCTTTCCGGCGTTTTATCGCAGGTGATAAGGCCGCTTAAATGACGCAGAAGGGTGGATTTGCCTGAACCGGATGGCCCCAGCAGCGCCACCATTTCGCCCTGCTGGACGGTCAGATCAACGGCATGCAGAGCCTTATTGTGATTGAAGGTCTTGCTCAGTTTCTCGACGCGGATGACGGTTTGCATGTGCTGGGCCTCACGATAAATGTGGCCTCATGCTGGCGCATCAATGTGACATTTGGGTTAAGTCTGGGTTGCGGGAGTTTGAAGAGTTGAAGTGAAAGCGATGACAATCACCGTAGGCCCGGTCAGCGCAGCGCCACCGGGCGCTGTTGCCGGCTGCGCTGCGCTTATCCGGCCTACGACGTTTGGTGTTGCTTAACGACGTTGATCATCCACGGCACGCCGTATTTATCGGTGACTTTACCGAAACCGTGTGCCCAGAAGGTTTCCTGCCAGGTCATTTCGATATTCCCGCCCGCGGCGAGGTTGTCGAACCAGCGCTTGCCTTCATTAACGTCCTGGGTATCGAGAACCAGCGTGAAACCCGCGTACTGCGCGTTGCTGCCCGGCGGCATCCCGTCGCTCATCATGATATCGCTGCCCGCAATGCGAACGTTGGAGTGAGCGATAGCCGAATCCGGAAATTGCATGCCGGACGGACAGCCTTCATCGCTGTTATCGCTTTTTGGCATTTCGCCGAAGGTAATTTTATAGAGGAGTTCTGCGCCGACGGCCTGCTGGTAGAAGGCGGTGGCCTCTGCACAGTTACCGGCGAAAGAGATGTAGGGACTTAACGGCATAATCTTTACCTCACGTAAGAGAAGCCCATTAAGTTTAGTTGTTGTAGGCCCGGTAAGCGAAGCGCCACCGGGCGATTTTGCCGGATGCGCTGCGCTTATCCGGCCTACAAAAAAGAGAAATCAGTTCTTTTTCACGAACTCAGATTTCAGCTTCATCGGACCGAAACCGTCAATTTTGCAGTCGATATTATGATCGCCTTCAACCAGACGGATATTCTTCACTTTGGTGCCAATCTTCAGCATGGAAGAACTGCCTTTCACTTTCAGGTCTTTAACCACGGTTACGCTGTCGCCGTCCGCCAGCAGATTGCCGTTCGCATCTTTTACGACAAGTGCATCAGCATCGTGTGATGGTTCGGCATCATTCCATTCGTGAGCGCATTCCGGGCAGATGAACATGCCATTATCTTCATAGGTGTATTCAGAATTGCATTTTGGGCAGTGTGGGAGTGACATATCGGTATCCTCAAAAAAGTGTAAACGCGCTGGAAAGTGCCAGCTAAATGACGGCAGCGTGCCGAAAAAGGCGGCAAGTATAGCGCAAATCCACACGATTGTCGGTGATATTGTGAATTAAAAAAATGCGAAAAGCGTATTGGGAGTGACACTTCCTGTCAGTCAGTTAAGCGATGCTTACGTCATTAACACGGTGGAAAGAATGGGTGCTAAATATATCGAATATTTTATTGCGGCAAATTGCTACGCTCCTTCATTTCGGATAAGGTGAAGCGACACATTGTTATTTATCTCCTGACTTCGCTGTCATACATATCTTATGGCAGGGGCGTATTACCTCTCTTTTTAGGTGGGTAAATAATGATGATATATCCTGAAGTTTCTTAAAATTGGGCTACGCTTTTTTCTTTTGGCCATCAGGCCAGGAGGGAAGCTATACACGCCATGCAAGGATAGCGAATTATTTCTGATTATCATCAATCAGTTATATTTCGGCGAACATGTTTTCCACACGTGATCATATAAGCCTGAACAACATAATTAATACCAGTGGCTTAATAAAAGTAATAAATTTGCGTTAAGGAAAGGCTTTTATCATGCACACACAGACCATTTTTGAATTAAGCCAGGAAGCTGAGCGTTTGTTACAGCTCGCCCTGCAAAACCTTGATACGTTGAAATCAATGCCGACTGCAATGCTGGAGAGCACAGCGGCTGCCATTACGGGTGAAAAGAACAACGTTTTACCTTTGCATTTTAGTGCGCGCGGTGTCGAAGCGCAGCAGGCGATGCTGAATAATGAATTACGGAAAATAACCCGGCTGGAAATGGTCCTGGCTATTGTTGGCACCATGAAAGCGGGGAAATCGACCACCATTAATGCGATTGTGGGTACCGAAGTGTTGCCGAACCGCAATCGTCCGATGACGGCGCTACCTACCCTTATTCGCCATACGCCTGGCCAGAAGGATCCGGTGCTGCATTTCTCACATGCCTCGCCGATTGATGAATTGATTCAACTGCTCCAGAAAAAGCTATGCGATTACGATCGCGGGAAGCTGGCCCAGCGTCTGGAAATTGATAAAGACATGAATACGCTGCTGGAGCGCATTGAAAAAGGAGAAGCGTTTGAGAAGCATCACCTGGGCGCGCAGCCGATATTTCATTGTCTGAAAAGCCTTAACGACCTGGTGAGACTTTCCCAGGCGTTAGGCGTGGAGTTTCCCTTCTCTGAATATGCCGCCATCGAACATATTCCGGTGATTGAAGTGGAGTTCGTGCATCTTGCGGGTCTGGATGCTCACCTTGGACAGCTGACCCTGCTCGATACGCCCGGGCCGAATGAGGCCGGACAGCCGCATCTGCAAAAAATGCTCAGCGAGCAGTTGTCCCGTGCGTCGGCGGTGCTGGCCGTGATGGATTATACCCAGCTTAAATCCATCTCTGATGAAGAAGTCCGCCAGGCCATTTCCGCGGCGGGAAAATCCGTGCCGCTGTATGCGCTGGTCAATAAATTCGATCAGAAAGATCGCAATAGCGACGATGAAGAACAGATCCGGGCGATGATCTCCGGCACCTTAATGAAAGGCAATATTTCGCCTGGCCAGATCTACCCCGTTTCGTCCATGTGGGCATATCTGGCGAACCGCGCTCGCTACGAAATGAATACCCACGGACAGCTGCCGGATCATCAGGAGCAACCCTGGGTACAGGATTTTGCCGAAGCTGCGCTTGGGCGTCGCTGGCGTACGGCGGACCTGGACGATATCGAGCATGTTCGTCATTCTGCCGATCTGCTCTGGGAAGATTCGCTCTTTGAACAACCGATCCGCAAGCTGATTTACGCCGCCTATGCCAATGCCTCGCTATACGCTTTGCGTTCGGCCTCGCATAAGTTGCTCAACTACGCACAAAATGCCCGGGAGTATCTCGACTTCCGTTATCAGGGGCTGACGGTGGCGTTTGAGGCGCTTGAACTGAACATCGCACGTCTGGAAGAGGACATGGCGCTTCTGCAGACGCGCCAGAGCGTGGTGAGCGATGAGGTGAAACATGAGGTTGAGGAGGCGCTGAACGCCACCGCGGGATTTATGGCGTCCCAGAAAACGGCCCTTCACCAGGCGATTGGTGACGTGTTTAGCGCGCACCATATTCTTGATTTGGCAGGCATCGATCGACGGAACCGCCGCGATGACGAGCTGCAATCGCTGAAGCAGCTGGTGCTGGACGATGAAGGGCAGGCGCAAATCGCGCTGAGTAAAATCCGCGCCTCCTGCGAGCTTATCATGCTGGATGCGCAGACGAAGATCGCCCGTGAGCTGGCGCTACGCTTCGACCAGCTTGAGTCTACGCTGGCGCGTTCCCTGAACGAAGCCATGCGCCCCATCGAAACGCGTATTAAAGAGCATCTCAGCCATTCGGGTTTTCGGGCGCGAATCAGTTTCCCGGCGTTTCAGGCGAGCCAGCTTAACTTCAATACGCGGGCGCTGTTTAACGATGCGATTGCGGAAGATGACAGCCAGGCTGGACAGGCCTCTGGCGGGGGAAGCATGCGTGAAACGGTCTCTCGCTGGCTCAATAATCCGGGCTGGGGCTGGGATGATTATGTGGAAACGCGCACGCGCTATGTTATCGACATTGCGCAGCTCCATGACAAATTTAAGCAACATATTGAACAGTTTTGTGAACAAATACGTAAAGCTTTGTCCGCGCAGGTCGATGTCTCTGTTACGGCAGGGATGGCAACGTTCTTTGCAGAATTTTCGCTGTGCCTGACCGGCTTACAGGAAAGCTTGCGTGATAGCCTCGCAGTGCGTCAACAGAATGAGCATTCGACCCGAGCGCTCTGCCAGTTGTTGAAGCAAAGTATCACTACTGCGACGTGGATACAGGAAGATACCCGACTGTTACGCGATGATATTCAAACACTATTCGCGGCAGAGCAACCATGACAACACCACTACTGGATGGCCCCGGGAGAACGCTGGAGTGTATTAATCCAAAATTTATGGTCGATCTGGTGCAGGGGGGAGACGCGGCGCGTCATTCCCACCTGGGACCACAACAGCTGCAGTTTCGTGAGCGTTTGACTCAGGAAATCATGACCCATACCCGGTTGCGCCCCTGGGCGATGGCGGGGATGCTCAATGAAAATACGGCGCTGCGCCTGGGGCTGGCGGAAAAACTGGCCGGCATGCTTGACCCTGGTCATCTAGCGCTGACGCTGATGGCAGAGAAGCTGATTGCTTTGCGCCAGCAGACGCACCCGCGCGCTCCGCAATCCCCTGGGCTGATGCAGCAATACGCTGAACTCGCCTCTCATTTTACCCAACGTGCAGCATATAAAGAAAAGGCGCTGACCCAGCGCGGGCTTACGGTGCAGGCGGGCGAGCACAGTGAGCAGATTTTTACCCGCTGGCGGGCCGGGCATTATGATGGCTGGTCGCTGGCCGGGCGCTGTTTCATCGTGCTGGAAGAACTGCGCTGGGGGGCATTTGGTGATGCATGCCGCCTCGCGAATGAGGATGTGGCGGCAATGCTTAAGGATAACCTGCGCAGCATGGCGGCTAACTATCTGGCGCAGGGCATTAATGCCTCCCCCACGACCCGCCATTTCTATCACCAGTGGCTGACAACCCCGGCCTCTCCGGGGTTGATCGATCACAAAGACATGCTGGGGTGGCTGGGGGACTGGTGTCAGGCGGATCAACATCCGGTGAGCTGGTCAGTCACGCAAAACTGGCAGACCGTCGCGCTGGGTATGCCGAGGCTCTGTTCGGCAAAACGGCTGGTGGACGCGATGGTGGAAGAGATTTTTGGGTAAATCCCTTACCCCTCACTAACCCTCTCCCCGCAGAGGAGAGGGGATGGTTTGGTGCGGTGTGTTAATGATTCATTTCTATTGGTTTCGGTTCAGGCTGGATCTCTTGCATATTCCCGTAGCGTTTCGCGTACAGCGCGGTAATGATGGGCACCAGAATCGCGGTGACAATCACGCTGGCGGCAACCAGCGCCGTCGCTGAAGCGGCCACCGGTTCGAAGGCTGGGTTTATTTGGGCAATAATCACCGGGTTTGCGACGGCAGCACCTGCGGCTGAAGAGGCGGCGACGCCCGCTGTGCCGTTTCCTCCTCCGATTACGCGGTCGGCAATAATCAGCGGAATACCGGTGATGACGATCACGGCGACACCCAGCACAATACCCAGCAGGCCGGTATCGAGAATGACCTTCAGATTGATGGTATTCCCCAGTGCGAAACCGAAGAACGGGATCAGCACCGGCGTGGCTTTGCTGAAGAAATCACGCAGATCGCGATCGAGATTGCCAAGCGCGAAGCCGATCAGGAAGGGCAGGATCGCGCCGACAAAGTGGTGGGGTTCAAACGAGGCCAGGCCAGCAGACCCCAGGATCAGCATCGTCATCAGCGGGCCGGACTCCAGAGACATCAGCACAAATGCGCCGGACTCTTCTTTCGTCCCGTACTGGTTCATCAGGCTGGCGTACAATCCGCCGTTAGTCATATCCATCGCCGAGACAATCGCCAGGACCGATAAACCCGCGAAGAACCCGGTCTGAATTCCATCCTCCGGAATGAACATCGCGCATATCATTGCTACCGCCCAGGCTACGGCTATTTTGGTTATCACCAGCGTGCCGGATTTCCGTAATACGGTACCCGTTGCCCGCAAATTAATGGATGCGCCGATACAAAAAAACCAGACGGCAAGAATGGGGACCGTGCCTGTTATCATGCCTTTTGTGAAACCACCAAAATAAGCTCCGGTATCGGGAGCAAGGGTATTCAGGATCGCGCCCAGCACCAGCGGAACCAGCATCATACCGCCGGGTATGCGTTCTATCGTGGCTTTAATCTTCATGGACAAACCTCACATCGGATCCCGCAGGACGGGTGATAGGTGTTAAAAATTAGTCAATAAATTCAATGTATTGCTCTTATTGCATGCGGTTTTTTTTCGATAAACCAGCAACATAATTAAATGCGTGCTCTCGATTAACCTCATTCAGAAACACATAAAACACGGTATTCGGATTTATCATGCGATCATTGGAATAATGATTCAATGAAAATAAAACATCGTTTTAGTTATCTTTATCACATATTCAATGTAAAACTTGAGGCCGGTTCCTGTTGATGAAAATTTATGTAAAGCCGATGTGAAATAACGTGGTTTGTTTTTCTGTTAAGAAAGAAATAATGACGTGCGTGAGGATGTTCTTTAGGTGGGTTAAGGAAGTACTTATTGGCACTCCTTGACAAAAATTTGACTGAGTTGACCGGAAGCGAAAATATGTGTGAAGTTGATCACACATATAAACGCTGGTAGGGTAAAAAGGTCATTAACTGCCCAGGCAGGCGTCAACAGGTTCGGTTGTATCGACGTAAAACGTCAATGTAAGTAAACCTGCTACGCTTGAATAAGGCGATTCGCATGGAGCGGATCCCATGGTTCACAGAACGCAAACTGGACTGTGAAACAGACAGGGCCGAGTCAACGAGGATAGCTATGCTAAGAAGGAAAAAGATTAAACCCATCACGCTTCGCGACGTCACCATTATTGATGACGCAAAGCTGCGTAAAGCCATTACCGCAGCCTCGCTCGGTAATGCGATGGAATGGTTCGATTTTGGTGTCTACGGCTTTGTGGCCTATGCGTTAGGTAAAGTGTTTTTCCCCGGGGCCGATCCCAGCCTGCAGATGATTGCCGCACTGGGTACGTTCTCCGTTCCCTTCCTGATTCGCCCGCTGGGCGGTCTGTTCTTCGGTATGCTCGGCGATAAATATGGTCGCCAGAAAATCCTTGCCATCACCATCGTCATTATGTCGATCAGTACATTCTGTATCGGCCTTATACCGTCTTACGCCACCATCGGCATTTGGGCACCGATTCTGCTGCTGATTTGTAAGATGGCTCAGGGCTTCTCCGTGGGTGGTGAATACACAGGTGCCTCGATCTTCGTCGCCGAATATTCCCCGGACCGTAAGCGCGGTTTTATGGGAAGCTGGCTGGACTTTGGCTCGATTGCCGGTTTTGTCCTGGGCGCGGGCGTGGTGGTGCTGATTTCAACCGTGGTGGGTGAAGATAACTTCCTCGACTGGGGCTGGCGTATCCCGTTCTTCCTGGCATTGCCGCTGGGGATTATTGGTCTCTACCTGCGTCATGCGCTTGAGGAGACGCCCGCGTTCCAGCAGCACGTCGAAAAACTGGAACAGGGTGACCGCGAAGGGCTGCAGGATGGTCCGAAGGTGTCGTTCAAAGAGATTGCCACTAAGCACTGGCGCAGCCTGCTGACCTGTATTGGTCTGGTGATTTCGACCAACGTGACCTACTACATGCTGTTGACCTACATGCCGAGCTATCTGTCGCATAACCTGCACTACTCGGAAGATCACGGTGTGCTGATTATTATCGCCATCATGGTGGGTATGCTGTTTGTGCAGCCGATTATGGGCCTGTTGAGTGACCGTTTTGGCCGTCGACCTTTCATTATTCTGGGAAGCGTTGCGCTGTTTGCTCTGGCCATTCCGGCATTCATACTGATTAACAGTGATGTGCTGGGGCTGATTTTTGCCGGTCTGCTGATGCTGGCGGTGATCCTTAACTGCTTTATCGGGGTGATGGCCTCCACGTTGCCCGCGATGTTCCCGACCCACATTCGCTACAGCGCGCTGGCCGCGGCCTTTAACATCTCGGTGCTGATTGCCGGTCTGACCCCGACGCTTGCCGCCTCGCTGGTAGAGAGTACGCAGAACCTGATGATGCCGGCTTATTACCTGATGGTGATCGCGGTGATTGGTTTGATTACCGGTATTACCATGAAGGAGACGGCGAATCGTCCTCTGAAAGGTGCAACGCCTGCGGCGTCTGATATCCAGGAAGCGAAAGAGATCCTGCGTGAGCACTACGATAACGTAGAGCAGAAGATTGAGGATATTGACGCAGAGATTGAAGAGCTGCAGAAAAAACGCTCCCGACTGGTGGACCAGCATCCACGCATCAACGAGTAATAAAGAAACCCGCCAACGGCGGGTTTTCTTTTATTAGCATCCAGCAGCGATGTAGTCGCCATTGGCGCTGATGGGGATCACCGTCAGGAACAGCACCGTCGCGAACAGGATCAGGACTATCCCTCCGGCTATTTTGACTGCCGGTACGAGCCATCTTAATGAGGCGCTTTCTCCGAACCAGCTCACCGTGCGCTCGCGGGCGTAACGTACTGCCAGTGAAAGCCCCACAATAGAGAGCGCGGTGCCCAAAGACATGGTCATGACTGCGGCCACCCCCCAGGTGACAATGCCCAGCGCGTTCGAAAACATCAGAATCATGATCGCCCCGCTGCACGGACGTGCGCCGATCGCCAGAATGACGCCCAGGCGCGTTTTCCAGTCACCTTGCGTCAGGTTTGCCCCCACGCCGTGGTGGCCGCAGCCACAATGTTCGTCATGCTGATGAAGCGGCTTGATGGCGGAGATAGTCATCCTGCGCGGGCGCAGGCTTTTCAGCGCCTGGTAAATAACAAATGCACCAAATGCGCCAATAAGCACAGCGCTTATCTTCTCCACGTACCAGCGGCTGGTACTGATATCCCCTGAGGCGAGGTTAAACCCCACCGCCAGAATAAAGACAAACAGAATGGCGCTCACGCCCTGCATCAGACTACCCAGAAAAGGGACGACCCGGGCAGCCAGCTCGCTTTCCTTATTGGTGGTCAGATAGGTCGTCACAATGAATTTTCCGTGTCCGGGTCCGATGGCGTGAAGGACACCATAAAGGAAAGCCCCCGTTAACAGCCATAATCCGCCGCTGTACTGGTGGTTATTAAGCTGCAGCAAATACATCACCAGATAGCGGTGCAGCGTAATTTGTGTGGCGAGACACCACTGGATAAAAGCGTTCCAGTGCGCATGCAGGGTAAAACCGGCAAAGAGGATTGCCAGCAGCATCACTCCTGCGGTAGGGAGACGCCAGTCACGGGCGAGGCGTTGTGTGGTCATGAGGGTGGGCCTGCACAGAGGAGAGTATTTGCCGCTAGTATAGTTGATCTTCCCGCTCAATTCGTAGGATCGCATCGCGATCCGCTCATGATTGTGGATAACTTTGTGCATAAATGGGTATAAGGCGGGGTTTTGCTGTGGAATGCAGCAGTCAGTCATTTTTCTGTCATTTAGCGGTTGCGGCCCGCTGAGAACTCCCTATAATGCGCCTCCATCGACACGGAACATGTGAATCACTTCACACAACAAGCGGTTCGGTTGAAGAGAAAAAATCCTGAAATAACGGGTTGACTCTGAAAGAGGAAAGCGTAATATACGCCACCTCGCAACGGTGAGC